>JBILJK010000052.1:0-6718 GCA_044377285.1 Candidatus Planktophila sp. | reverse complement strand
AGATCATGGATTGATGCCGGGTGAAGCATTTATTTTGCATCACCGTGATGGCGAAGTTATTGCAATTGACTGGATGCCGGCACCTGAGGCCTAGTCGCTCAGCCAATCTAGACGACGTAAAAGAATGCCTTCACGCAGCGCCCATGGACATATTTCAGCCTCATCCACATCTAATCTGTCCATAACAGCAAGTGCCACAATTCCACCGGCAACAATTTGTTGAGCACGGTTAGCTGAAACTCCAGGTAATTCTGCGCGAGACTTACTTGTCATTTCAATAAGTCGGGGCACTGCAGATTCAAGTGATTTTCTTTCAATGAACTTTGGATTATCGCCATACCATTGAGCACAAATACGTGCCAATGTTCTAAAGGTTTTACTTGTTGCAACGAAATGATCAGCATCATGACTCTTCAACGCATTAGGCATGGAACCTCTAATTATTTCTTCTGCATGCTTTTCTAAGCCTTTTATCCCTTTAGAACTATAAGGATCGCCTGACAAAAATTCTCGAGTTAAGCGAGCTGCCCCAAGTGGCAATGAGATTGTTGCATCGGGGTTCTCATCAATTCCACTTGCAATTTCTAGTGATCCACCACCAATATCTAGCACCAGTAACTTTCCAGCAGACCAACCTAACCAACGGCGGACAGCTAAGAAAGTCATTGAAGCTTCATCATCACCGTTTAAGACTTGCAGATCTATCTCATATTTTTTATTGATGTCAGAGATTATTTGCGCACCGTTGTTTGCTTCACGCAAGGCAGAGGTTGCAAAAGCCAAAATCTCATCAGTTTCATTGACTCGCGCATGGGCGACAGCTTCTGCAATCGCATCATTTAGAAGTTGTATCCCACCTGCCGAAATCGCTCCAGAAATATCTAGGTACTCAGTCAAACGAAGTTCAACTTTGTAATTAGTTGTAGGTGTTGGTCGCGCTCCTGGGTGGGCATCCATAACTTGAAGGTGGATGGTGTTTGAACCCACATCTAGAACGCCTAATCTCACAAGGACAACCTACCCTGAGCGCGCGGCAAGGGTCCGATTTCAAGTTTTGCGCTTCGACTGTCATAATTGCGGCTGCTGTATTCGGGGTAACTCGAAGAGCAGGCCTCTCTAGCTCAGTGGTAGAGCAGCGCACTTGTAATGCGCAGGTCGTCAGTTCAATCCTGACGGGGGGCTCCGGTATGAATCCGGAGAGGAGTCGATATGCCTAACAACTCCTTTCCGCATGATTCATTTAAAGATGCATTAGTAGCTAATGATGAGTACATCAAAACCTTTAAATACTCAGAACTAACAGGTACCGCTCAGCAAGGTTTAGCAATTGTTACCTGCATGGATTCGCGCATAAATCCGCTGTCAGTAGTTGGAATGAAATCAGGGGATGCAAAGATCTTGCGCAACGCTGGCGCTCGCGTGACTGAGGATGTTTTACGTACCTTGGTTTTAGCTACCTACTTGCTGGGTGTCCAACGCATTTTGATCATGCCTCATACAAATTGCCGAATGGCGCAAGTTGATGATGTTGAGATCCACCGTGAAATTGATACTAAGTACGGAATAGATACCTCTGAAATTGAATTCAAAACGGTTCCAGATCAGCGACAAGCCTTAATTGAAGATGTGCAGAAAGTTAGAAATTATCGCTTACTGAATAAAGATGTTGTTGTTGGTGGAGCAATTTATGATGTTGCAACAGGAAAAATTACTCCGGTTGATTGTTAGTTCGCCTAATCGGGTCTCGCGTTTGCGGATAGGTCAGATCCTCTAAGAATTGCATGATGTTAGCCAACATCAGTGCTGGTTTTTCCTTTACTAGTCCGTGTGAGGTTCCAGGAATTATTGCTAATTGCCCTAAAGGCAATGCCTCGTATAGAGAAATTGTGTGATCATGCTTAATGACATCGTCATCACCAGCCATAACCAGCACCGGGCACTGAATTGAAGCAATGTCAGAAAGAGTTATATCTGGCTCTGTTTTCCAAATCTGATTCATTCGAATGATTTTTTCTAGAAGAGTATGGGGTGCATCTGGACTAATTAAGTTGTGTTCAGCTTGATCCTCTTCGCTGACCGAAGCCGTTGCAAAATCACTTAACGGTGCGCTGTAATGATAATTTGCGCCAATAGCAACTATTGATTTAACCAAATCTGGACGCTGTATCGCAACCATTAATGCAATGATTCCACCATCGCTATATCCAATTATGTGTGCTGGCTCTTTTACAATCTCTTCCAAGTATGAGATTGCTTCGTTAGCTTGGAATTGAAAGTGAAGGCTTCCAGCTCGATCACCTGTAAATCCATGTGCGGTTCTGTCATATGCATAAACATGAAAATCATCTTCAAGTGCAGGAACTAACAAGTAATCCCAACTAGAGGTTTTACTTAATCCGCCATGAAGTAAAACAACAGCCTCACCATCGTTTTCCCATTCGTAGCAGTAGAGATCATGCCCACCGACCTTTAAGTATTCTGGCATTACTGTGAATCCATAATGTGACGGTTGCCGCGATCAAAAGTTAAATAGTTATAGGTCCAATCGGCCACAGTGCCGATCTTGTTGCGCCCACCCAATAGATAAAACAGATGCAGCCACAACCAGGCATACCACGCTGGAATTCCCGTCATTCGTAACTTTTTAACTTCGACGATCGCTTTGTGGCGACCGATAGTTGCCATAGAACCTTTGTCCAGATACTTAAATGGCTTGAGATCTTGGCCAGCTGCAATTCTTTTGATCTGTTGGGCAACATGTCGACCTTGCTGCAGCGCAACTGGTGCAACCATCGGCAACATACGTCCGTTTTCGCCAATAAAACCTGCGATATCACCGATAGCAAAGATGTGGGGGTAGTTTTTCACCTGCAAGGTATTATCAACATCAATACGTGTATTGATCAATGGCAAATTCAATTTCGCGCCTGTTGGTTCACCTTTTACACCTGCAGCCCAGATTGTTACTTCAGAGGCAATTTTGCTGCCATCACTAATTTCAATACTGCGAGGCTTAATTTCTTTTACAGCGGTATTCAAATGAACAGTTACACCAAGTTTTTCAAGATCTTTTTTACCATGCGCAGAAAGTTTTTCCGAAAACATTGGCAAAATTCTTGGTCCTGCTTCAATTAAATTGATTTTTACATGTGCTGCTGCATGTTGTTGATCATGCTTTAAAGGTCCACGAACTAACTCTGCAAAAGCACCAGCCATCTCTACCCCTGTAGGCCCGCCACCAACAACTGAGATTGAAAAAATTGTTTCATCTTCAAAACGGCAAAGATCTTCAAAACGTCGCAAAACCTCGGCACGGATCGCCAATGCTTCATGAACACTTTTCATTCCAAGTGCATGTTCAAATACTCCTGGAACTCCAAAATCAGCAGTAGCAGAACCGAGTGCAACAACAAGGTAGTCAAAATCTAAAACTTCGCTGCTGTCTAATTTAACGGACTTGTTTTTGTGATCAACAGCTATCGGTGATCCCATTCGAAACTTCACACCTGTTTTACGCAACGCACCTCTGACAGGGTGGGCAACATGGTCTGCAGCTAATCCTGCTGTTGATACCTGATACAAAAGAGGCAGGAAAGTTTGAAAGTTGTGGCGATCAACCACAGTTACATCGGCAAAATCAGCCATCTTGCGGGCTGCAGTTAGCCCGCCAAAACCGGCACCCAAAATCACTACTCTCGGTTTTTGGAGTGTCTTTTGCATGGGTTAAGTCTAGGCTTCGCAGCATGAACTCGCATAATGGAGACCGTAAGTACCTCGTCACAGGGGCATCTGGATATGTAGGTGGTCGATTAGTTCGCGCACTTATCGATGAAAAAGAAGATGTTCGAATTTTAGTGCGCGATAAGCACAAAATTATGGGCCAACCCTGGGCAACTCAAGTCGAAATCTGTGAAGGCAGCGCCGAAAACTTTGGTGATTTGCAACGGGCACTTGAAGGTATTCACACAGCTTTTTATTTATTGCACTCAATTAACTTGGGGCCAAACTTTGATGAAATTGAAAAAGAAATGGCGCGCAACTTTGCCAAAGCAGCTGAACAAGCAGGCGTTTCTCAGATTATTTACTTAGGTGGAATCGCAAACGATGTGAACATTAGCAAGCATCTTGCTTCTCGTGCGATGACGGGTAGCGCACTTGCGACCACTTCTGTTGCAGTTCTAGAACTTCGGGCCGGAATCATCATTGGATCAGGCTCTGCCAGTTTTGAGATGCTGCGCCACTTAACACATCGACTACCGATCATGACTACGCCTAAATGGGTTATGAATAAAACGCACCCAATCGCAATCCGCGATGTTTTGTATTACTTAAAGGGTGCAGCACATTTAGAAAAACCTGTTAACAAAGTGTTTGATATTGGCGGTCCCGAAGTATTGTCGTACGCAGACATGATGCAAAAGTTTGCAAAGCTATCTGGCTTGAAAAAGCGTTGGATTATCAGAGTGCCAGTACTTACCCCGGGGCTTTCTAGCTTATGGATTGGTTTAGTAACACCAGTACCGACCGCACTTGCCCGCCCACTTGTTGGTTCGCTCATTAGCGAAGTTGTTGCAGACCCTGCAAAGAGTATTGATGGACTTATTCCAAAACCTGAAGAGGGTTTGATTGATGTTGAAACCGCTATTTCATTAGCGTTATCAAAGATCACAACTCACAACGTGGAAACACGTTGGTCTGATGCGACCATGCCCACCGCTCCTTGGCAAAAAGCACAAGGAGACCCTGATTGGGCTGGCGAAATGGTTTTGCGTGATCGTCGCGAACGCATCACTGATGTTCCAGCCGAACAGGTTTGGCGACAGGTCGAGCGCATTGGTGGCGTAAACGGTTGGTTTGGTTCTGATTTCTTATGGTGGGCACGTGGAGTTTTAGATCGTTTCTTAGTTGGTGGCGTTGGTTTGCGTCGTGGTCGCCGTGATCCTGATTTCTTACGTGTTGGCGAAAGTTTAGATTTTTGGCGAGTAGAAGAGTTAGAACCAGGCCGCAGATTAAAGTTGTATGCCGAAATGGTTTTACCAGGTAAAGCGTGGCTTGAATTTACAGTCACAAGAGAAAATGGAAAGACAAAGATTGTGCAAGAGGCAACATTTAATCCACGTGGGTTAGGTGGTCAGCTGTATTGGTATGCAATCTCGCCACTACATCTATTTGTTTTTCCAACGATGATCAGAAACATAGTTAAGAAGGCACGAATCAATGCATGAGTTCACTCCTGCAGTAGAAGCACTTGCTGCGGAGATTTTGAAGTACAGCCTTGAACGCCTAAAAGATGATCCACCACTAGATGGTCCTCGATCTGCAGAAGATTTGTTCAGCGAGGTGGGCAACACAATTACGGCCAAAGGTTTAGGTGGGCATGAAGCGTTAGAGGTTTTCACAAATGTTTTAGCAAAAGCTTGTATTTCGACAGATCATCCGCGCAACCTTGCATTTATTCCATCCGCACCAAGTGAGTATGCAAACCTTTTTGATCTAGTTGTTGGTGCAAGCGCCCTATATGGCGGATCATGGCAAGAAGGTGCCGGCGCAGTCTTTGCTGAAAACCAAGCTATTCAATGGTTAATTGATTTAGCGGGACTTCCGGCATCTGCTGGTGGTGTATTTGTGCAAGGTGGAACAATTGGAAATCTTTCAGCACTTGTAGTTGCACGCGCAGAAGCGCGCAAGAAACATGGCAATCCTGAGCGTTGGGTAATTGCCTGCAGCGAAGAAGCACATTCATCCATTGTTTCTGCTGCAAATGTGATGGATGTGGATGTACTAAAGGTTGCCGTTGATGAAACTGGCAAACTTCAAGGAGCACAAGTTGCGGCTGCAATAGACCAATTACATGCGACCACAAAATCTAGGGTCTTTGCAGTTGTCGCAACATCTGGCACAACAAATCTTGGAATCATTGATGATCTAAAAGGTATTGGAAGAGCCGCGCATGATCGGGATATCTGGTTCCATGTCGATGGCGCGTATGGATTAGCAGCATTGTGCGCCCCATCTGTTCGGCCAATGTTTGATGGAGTAGAAGCTGCTGATTCCTTTATTGTCGATCCGCACAAGTGGTTGTTCGCGCCTTTTGATGCTTGCGCACTTGTGTATCGCAATCCAGCTCTGGCCAAGCAAGCACATTCACAACATGCTTCATATTTGGATACCTTGAAGGATGACAACTGGTCTCCCTCTGATTATGCAATTCACTTAACACGTCGCACTCGCGGGTTACCTTTTTGGTTTTCACTAGCAGCACATGGCACCGATGCATATACCGAAGCAATGGAACAGACACTTACGGTTGCCAAACAAGCAGCGGAATTAGTTCGTAGTCATCCACATCTTGAATTACTTTTTGAGCCAGAACTTTCGATCGTTGCATTTACCCGAAATGGGTGGACCGCATCTGATTATCAAAAGTGGAGCGATCAACTTTTGGAAGATCAAATTGGATTTATTCCACCTTCATCACATCACGGCCAACCGATATTGCGTTTTGCAATCGTAAATCCATGGACCAAAATCAGTGATATTCAGATGATTCTGGATAGGCTTTAAATCCCACAATTTATGCTCAACCTGTCCTAAGATTTGGCCCATGTCCGCGCAAGAAGAGTCCGCAATGAACACTGGGCTTAGTGACCTCGAAGTTCGCATCCTTGATTTTGAGGGCAACTGGTGGCGCTATGCAGGGGCAAAAGAGGCAGCAATC
>JBILJK010000051.1:0-6723 GCA_044377285.1 Candidatus Planktophila sp. | reverse complement strand
AACAACGTTAACGACGAGCGCGAGCACGCGGCATACGACTTTGCCTACGTGCAGGAAAAGTGGCTGCCTATTTGGGATCAATTGCAACCATTTAAATCTGGTCGCGCAGATGACACACGTGAGAAAAAATATGTTTTAGATATGTTTCCGTATCCATCAGGTGATCTTCACATGGGTCACGCCGAGGCGTACGCGCTTGGTGATGTAATTGCTCGTTATTGGGCGCAAAAGGGTTTCAATGTTATGCATCCAATTGGCTGGGATGCATTTGGATTGCCAGCAGAAAATGCCGCGATCAAGCGAAACTCAGATCCACGTATTTGGACATATGAAAACATTGAAGTTCAAAAGGCTTCAATGCGTCGATATGCATGTTCATTTGATTGGGATCGTGTTTTTAATACCTGCGATCCTGAATACTACAAATGGAATCAGTGGTTATTCCTAAAGTTCTACGAACGAGGCTTGGCATACCGCAAGGATTCAGCGGTTAACTGGTGTCCAGGGTGCCAAACAGTTCTTGCAAATGAGCAGGTTGTTGCAGGATTGTGCGAGCGATGCGATTCAATGGTTACAAAGAAGAAATTGAATCAGTGGTACTTCAAGATCACAGATTATGCAGATCGCTTGCTCGATGACATGGCACAGCTAGAAGGCCATTGGCCTGACAAGGTGTTAACAATGCAACGCAATTGGATCGGTCGATCAACCGGTGCAAATGTGAATTTTGAAATTGAGGGTCGCAGCGAGCCGATAACAATTTATACAACTCGTCCCGATACTTTGTATGGTGCAACATTTATGGTTGTAGCAGTCGATAGCGAATTAGCATCAGAGCTCGTTCAGGGAACTGGCGTTGAAGCAGAGTTTGCTAAGTATCTAGACACAATCAAAGCAGCCAGTGATATTGATCGTCTAGCAACAGATCGTCCCAAGAGCGGTGTTTTCCTAAATCGCTATGCAGTTAATCCAGTTAACGGTGAGAAATTACCTATCTGGGCTAGTGATTATGTCTTAGCTGATTACGGAACTGGCGCGATCATGGCTGTTCCGGCACATGATCAACGCGACTTAGATTTTGCTCGAGCAATGAAGCTACCTGTTCGTGTTGTTGTCGAAACAGGCGAAGAGGATCCAAATGACACGGGTGTTGCAACAGGTGGAGATGGAAAGCTTGTTAACTCAGATATTTTGAATGGTTTGAATAAGGCAGATGCAATTGCTGCTATCAATAAGAAGTTAGAAGCAGATGGCAAGGGTGCAGCCGCACGTAACTATCGTTTGCGCGATTGGTTAGTTTCACGCCAGCGCTACTGGGGTACACCAATTCCGATCATTCATTGCCCAGCCTGCGGTGAAGTACCAGTTCCTGCAGATCAACTTCCTTTGACCTTGCCTAATGCTGAAGGTTTAGATTTAAAACCAAAGGGAACATCACCACTTGGTGCTGCAACAGACTGGGTCAACGTTAAGTGCCCTAAGTGTTCTGGCGATGCAAAGCGCGATACGGACACGATGGATACCTTTGTTGATTCCTCTTGGTACTACCTGCGTTATGCAGATCCAACAAATGCAACTGAGCCATTTTCTAAGAAAGATGTAGACACATGGTTGCCAGTTGATCAGTATGTTGGCGGAGTTACACATGCGATCTTGCACCTTTTATATAGTCGCTTCTTTACTAAGGTTTTGAATGACATGGGAATGGTTGATTTCAATGAACCATTTACACGTCTGCTCAATCAGGGCATGGTTGTTATGGATGGTTCAGCAATGTCTAAGAGCCGTGGAAATTTAGTACGCCTTTCGGATGAGCTTGAAAATCATGGTGTAGATGCGATTCGTCTGTCCATGGTTTTTGCAGGACCACCAGAAGATGATGTTGATTGGTCTGATGTTTCACCATCTGGTTCAGTTAAGTTTTTAACACGCGCTTGGAGATTATCTGGTGATGTTACGAGTGCAGCTGGTGTTGATTTCAGCACTGGTGATCTCGGTTTGCGCAAAGCAACGCACAAAGCCTTGCACGATGCCTCATTTGCCGTCGAATCTTTTAGATTCAACGTTGCAGTTGCGCGCGTGATGGAACTAGTAAATGCCACACGCAAAGCAATTGACTCTGGCTGCGGGGCTGCAGATCCTGCGGTTCGCGAAGCGGTAGAGGCAATTGCAATCATGGTTTCGCTAGTAGCTCCATTTACAGCCGAAGAAATGTGGGAGCGACTTGGTCACACACCATGTGTGGCACTTGCTGGGTGGCCTGTTGTGGATGAAAAACTACTTGTCGCCGATGCCGTTACCGCTGTTATTCAAATTAATGGAAAGATCAAAGATCGTATTGATGTTTCTCCAACAATTTCAGATGCTGATCTTGAGGCAGCAGCCCTTGCTTTACCAAGTGTTGTAGAAGCCTTGGCCGGGGCAAGCATCAATAAGGTAATTACGCGCGCTCCAAAACTTGTAAATATCGTTATCAACAATTAATCCAGTCACTTTTGCCGGGCATGAGTCCACAATCGACAATGTCGCAATGGAACAGTTGCGAAATGCCTTTGAATCTTTAAGTAATTGGTGGTTTGATCTTCACTACACAAACAATCAAAAGCGTTCACTACTAATCATTGGATTAGTGCTACTTCTATTATCAATATTAATCGTGGCTCGTGGAAATACCCAAATAAGCGCACCAGTTGAAATCACACCCATAACAATTGCAGAACCAGAAATCTTTGTTGATGTTACTGGAGCGGTCAATAAACCTGGGGTGTACACATTGACAGGAAAATCCAGAGTCATCGATGCAATAAAAGCGGCAGGAGATAGCGCCCCTGGAGCAGACTTAAGCACAATCAATTTGGCTCGCGTATTAACCGACGGTGAACAAATTTATGTCGACTCCACCGTTGTAACTAGCTCTGGAGTTCGTGTCACAAAACCGACACGTTCAGGCCCGATTAATATAAATAGAGCCACCGCTAAGCAGTTAGATACTTTAGATGGAATAGGGCCGGTTATTGCCCAACGCATTATTGATTACCGAAAGATTAATGGCTCCTTCTTGGCTATTGATGATTTACAAAAGGTGAGCGGAATTGGTGCAGCAAAATTCGCGCAAATCAAAGCAAAAGTCAGGATCTAATTGATTACAGGGCGCTAGCCCTAGGTGCCGCGCTGTGGTCGGGGGCATTGTTGCAAAGTGCGGTTTCTCCCTGGCGGATTTGCTTAGCTGCACTCATATTGATTCCACTTGGTTTTCGAAAAGCTCGGCTCCTAGTTTTTATCGTTGCAATTCTTGTTGGAGCGACTGCGATGTCCATCCGTCAGGCATCTTTAGAGAACTCTGCAATCGCACAACACTTTGATTCACAGATTGACTTCACCGCTCAGGTAATGACCGATCCCAATCAGACCAGTTCTGGGAAGTTTTCATTTACCGCTCGATTGCTTGCTTTTGGGATTGATGCAGATCATTTCTCATTACGTGTACCAGTGCGAATTATTTCGCAACACAGCGTTGAGCTTCTACCGGGTCAAACGATTAAGGCCACGGCAAGGGTGGTGCAGAGCAATGAGTCACGAGTTGCCGCCATGCTGTTGGTGGCAGAAGATTTTGAAATATTAACCGTTCCTTCGAGATGGGCAGCATCGTTAGGAGCGATCAGAACAGGATTGCGAACACATTCGGGCGATGGTGATGCGGGGGCGTTAATTCCTGGAATGGTGCTTGGAGATACTTCGAAACAGACCGCTGCGTTCAAAGATCAAATGAAAAGATCTGGACTTGTGCATTTAGTTGCCGTAAGCGGAGCAAATTTTGCAATTGTTTCTAGCTTCGTTTTATGGTGCATGCAGTTTTTGATTCGGCGTAACAATTATCGAATCATCGCAACTGCAATCGCTCTAAGTTGCTTCATTGCGCTGGTACGACCTTCACCATCAGTTTTACGTGCCGCGGCAATGGCAGCAGTACTTTTGTCGGCGCAGGCGGCAAGGCGAAAAACAGATTCTTTGCCAGCGTTAGGTTTTGCAATCGCAGCTGTAGTAATTGGAGATCCCTGGCAATCTCGTGATGCAGGGTTTGCGCTCTCAGTTTTGGCAACTGCAGGGCTGCTGCTATTTGTCCCTGTAATTGAAAATCATCTTCCAACCCACAAGAAGTTAGCTGGGGCACTAGCACCACCCATTGCTGCAATCGTTTTCTGCTCACCAATCTTGGTTGCTCTGTCTGGTTATTTATCGCCCATCAGCATTCTTGCAAATCTGCTGGCGGCACCATTTGTCGCACCAATAACAATTCTTGGTTTTATTGCAGCGCTTGTCTCACCTTTTGCACCAGCACTTACTTCAGTGGTGATCTACATTATTAGAGTTCCAGCCGGAGCAATCGCCGCAATTGCACATTGGAGTTCAGATTTTCCAGTACTGACTATTCACAATGGAACCATTGGCTTTGCAATTGTTGCGGCGCTGGTGGGTTTTTTGTGGTTGTTTAAAAAAAGTTGGCGGCGCAGTACAGCGGTCTTGGTAGTAATCATTCTTTCATTAACCTGGATCCAACGTTGGCCAGCAGGGGATTGGCAGATTGCGAACTGCGATGTTGGTCAAGGTGATTCCATGGTTATCAATCTGAATCACGGTAAAGCGATAGTCATCGATGTTGGCCCTGATCCTGTTGCTGAAAATAAGTGTCTTCGAGATTTAGGAATCAAGGAGGTACCCCTACTAATCCTGTCTCACTTTCACGCTGATCACGTAGGCGGATTGTCCGGGCTGGTGCAATCTCGCAAGGTGGGTCAGGTATGGATTAGCAACAATCTAGAACCTTTACTAGAAAGCACACACTCTCTGGCGCTGTTGCGGAGAAGTAAAATTGTCACAGTACAAAAAGGTTTGGTGTCACAGATAGCTGGTGTTCAATTTGAAGTTCTGTGGCCCGAAAACACGACTAGAAACTTTGAGGTAATGCCGGGCGAGGGTTCGCAAATAAATAACTCAAGTATCGCGATGCTTATAACAACGGCGGATTGGAGCATTTTCACTGCAGGTGATCTTGAACCGCCTGCTCAGCATGAAATTCTGGGATCGGTTGGTGAAGTAGACATATATAAGGTGTGCCATCACGGGTCGAAGTATCAAGATGAACAGTTAATGAGCGCTTTGTCAGCCCAGATAGCGGTGATAAGCGTTGGAGCTAAGAATTCGTATGGTCACCCGGCACCAGAAACTATTGCTGCGTTGACTAGACTTGGCACCCAGGTAGTTCGAACAGATCTAGATGGAGCGATAGCCATAACGGCTAAAGCGCATCATCTGCGAGTTCGAAAAAGCAAAGGAAGAATCAGGCTGTTCTATTGGAGCTGAAAGGGGATTGCAATGAATGCGTTGTACTTAATCCTTGGCTCTGAAGCTGCTTTAGCTGATCGTGCGTTGGCTAAATTAAACGCCCAGCTAAAAGAGGAAAATGCCGAAATAACTACATTGTTTGCAGCTGACACAATCGTTGGTGATATTGCAGATGCACTTGCACCGTCATTGTTTTCAGAACGCCGTGCATTAATAATCCGCGACTTGCAAGACCTGCCCGAAGACAATCGCGATGAAATCACACGTTACCTTGAGCAACCTGACCCAACAACAACTGTGATCTTTGTTCACAAAGGTGGAGTTAAAGGTAAAGCTCTATTAGATGCGATTAAAAAGGTAAAGCCTGAATTAATTGCATGTGATCCGTTAAAGAAGGAGGCTGAGAAAGAGGATTTCGTTAAGTCGCTATTTCTAGATTTGGGACGTAAAGCTTCAGCAGGTGCAATTGCCGCATTAGTTGGCGCACTTGGAAATGATCTGCGCGAACTTCAAGGCGCGGTTGGACAAATAGCTGCAGATGCACCATCAGGATTAATTGATGAAGCAATGGTTGATACCTATCATCAAGGTCGAATCGAAACGACAGGCTTTGATGTTGCCGATGCAGCGCTGGATGGAAATTTATCGGTTGCGCTAATTTCATTACGAAGCGCTCTTGAAACAGGAACCGACCCAGTGATGATCACAAGTGCGATCGCTTCATCGCTTCGTTCCTTGGCCAAGGTTTCTGGTGCCAATCGCAATCAAAAATCTTTTGAACTTGCAGGTCAGTTAGGCATGGCGCCGTGGCAGATTGATAAGGCGAGAAGGCAGTTGGGGCGCTGGAGTCCGGCCCAAATTGCCGATGCGGTGGGGGCAATTGCCCAGGCAGATGCCGAAGTAAAAGGCGCAGCAAGTGACCCCATTTACGCCCTAGAAAAGGCTGTGACGAGGATCGTTCAATCGTAATTTGACCGTTATGCACGCGCTTGCGTACGCTTACCCTCTGCCCACAGACCTCATTTAGGTCAAGGCTTAGAAAATGAACTGGAGTAACACGTGTACGCAATCGTTAAAGCTGGCGGACGCCAGGAGAAGGTCGCAGTTGGCGACACAGTAATCGTTGATCGCATCGACGCTGCTGCTGGCTCAACTGTTTCATTCCCTGCCGTACTAGTAGTAGATGGTGCTGCTGTTACAACAGACCCAAAGGTTTTGTCTGGCGTAAAGGTCACTGGCGAAGTTATTGAAGAGCTAAAGGGACCAAAGATTGATATTTTGCGTTACAAGAACAAGACAGGTCACCGTCGTCGCCAGGGATTCCGTGCGCAACTGACTCGTGTAAAAATTACCGCCATCAACGGCGCGAAGTAAGGGAGA
>JBILJK010000006.1:0-23569 GCA_044377285.1 Candidatus Planktophila sp. | reverse complement strand
ATGAAATGTTTCATGGGCTGATTCAAACCATGAGCCATCTATGCCTACCATGTTGTTCATCCAGCCATTTAGATTGGAGATTACAAGCTTTCCGCAGCCAACTTGTGCGCCAGCTCGGACACCTCCTGGATTTTGGCCTACCAGCATTGGGCATGCTGCTGCCATTTGTTTATCGGCCCACTGCGGGGTTTCATACATGTAATACGTTGGGGAAACCATCCTTGGCAAAAGTTCTCTTAAAATCTCAAAAGAAATCTCTGCGCTAAGGCGATTTTCTTCATTGCGTGGATGTGATGGATTCTCACTGATAACTTTCACAGTCTTGTTATCGAGGGCTAACAGATATGGAGCCCAGTCCTTAACAATTTCATCCATCTTTAGATACAGATTTCTTTCAATAGCCAAAAGTCCAGCGTATGGAACTTCTGGTGTCGGAGTCGGAGTCGGTGTCGGAGTCGGTGTCGGAGTTGGTGTTGGTGTTGGTGTTGGTGTTGGTGTTGGTGTTGGTGTTGGCTTCAGCGCCACACCTTTATTCCACACCAACTTCTTTCCAGATTTAACACAGGTAAAGGTCTTTTTCAAATAAACAACTTTTTGATTCAATACTTTGCAGCTGCTTCCAGGCGTTATCTTTTGGGCAGAAACTGCGGCAACTGGGATCAGGGAGACAGTGAGGACAATTAACAGCCCTCTGGAAAGACTCCCCTTGTTTCGCATTTGAAAAATGTAATGGGAAAGTCTTGGTTTATCAATACATCTCTTTCAAATTAGAGGTTCAGACCCATGGTCCATTCATCATCATTCTTATCAAGAAGTGTAAAACCCAATTTGGTATAAAAAGCGAAGGCTCTGGAATTCTGTGCTCCCATTCCAAGATGCACTCCCTTTGAGCCTTGCTCTCTTAGTGTTTCAAGAACAATAAGCATCATAGCTTTACCAATACCGCGACCCTGAGCTTTTTCAAGTAGATCTATATGAAGATGACTTGGATACTGATCCACAAATTTCTTAGGTCTAAGAGGTGGATTTTGGATATAACTAAATAAATTCTTTTCACGATCATTGAAATTTTCCGGGGAGCGACCATTGTATTTTTCTAAAATTGATGGCCACCATTTTTTACTTAAAGTATCTTCGAATGAAGTTGTATCAAGTGCGGCGAGTGCATAGCCGGCCACTCCATCCTGAATTAAGGTAAAAGATAAATCGGGTTGAAAGGTTAAATATGGGCCAACGTAAATTTCTCCGAGCATGTCCTTGTGATTGTATAAATGAACGGCATTTGCTCCACTATCACCGGTTGCTAAACAGACGTGGTACAAATCTGACCGATCTTTTTCTTCAAACTTGCGAACAAACTCACCCGAATCAAAAGCCATGAGCGTCATCGCAGAATAGTACTGAAAAAACCTTGAATATGGGGTGAGTTTCTGGAAGCCTTACCTAAGTTAATCGGAGAGGATTGGCATGAGTGCAGAGTTCGTGAAGATTCCTTCCTTGATGCCCACGCCAGATATTTTTTCATGTAAAAGAGTTCTTGCTATTCAGGCTCATTATGATGATACAGACATTGCAGTTGGTGGATTGATTGCCAAATTAATCAAAAATGGCGCTGAAATTCTCTATGTAACAGTTACAGATGACTTAGCTGGTGTAACTGATTTAAATCTTTCAAAGGAAACCGCTGCATCGCGACTGCAAAGTGAAGCTGAAAAAGCTGCACAAATTCTTGGGGTCCTTGGTATTTACTATTTGAATTACCCAGATGCAGGTGACTGGAGTGTTTACCAAGCACGTCGTGACCTAATTACAGTTGTCCGCCAATTCCAGCCCGATTGTGTGATCGCATTAGACCCTTGGCTAAATACTGAAGCACATGCAGACCACTACAAGTCAGGTTTTGCAGCAGTTGAAGCAGCTATCTTGGCCGATGTTTTAGGTGTCGAAGGCACCGATCTTCAGATTCCATTGCAGTTCCACGGTAAAGAAAAACAAGAAATCAAGGCAGTTGGTCTATTCAATTCCTCCCACGCCAATGTCTTTGTCAATATCGATGACGTTTTAGAAACAAAATTAGCGGCTGTCTCCCAATACATCAGTCAGTTCACGGATGAATCCATGGCAGGAATGTTGGTTGCTCTACCAAAAAGATCTCAGTACTTTGCAGGTCTTGGACACTCTGCAAACAAGTTAAGTAAAGAAGTTACCTATGCTGAATGTCTAAAAGTTCTAAGTACGGATGCCCTACATGCCGCTCGCTAATAATGTAACGGCTTCCCAAAAAGCCCGACTACACCTACTCAATTTAATAGTCTCATCACCACAAGGATCACGCTTGCCCGGTGAACGTGAATTAGCACTGGATTGTAAAGTCGCACGAATGACAGTTCGTCGCGCAATTGATCAGCTAATACAGGAACAAAAGCTTGAAAGGCGAGCAGGTTCCGGTACTTACATTACATATGCGCCAATCATGCATGAATTCCGTTTAAAGTCCTTTACTGAAGAGATGACCAGTTTGGGATTAACGCCTAGTTCAAAAATTCTCGTGTTTAAGTATGTAAAAGCCGATTCTATAAAAGCTGCACTTCTTAGCGTGCCAATAGGTTCAGTACTTCTAAAATGCACGCGTCTGCGACTTGCTGATGGAGTTGCGCTAGGAGTTGAGACCGTCTTTCTTCCAACAGCGTATTTTCCCGGTATTAAAGAGGTGGATCTAAAGGGCTCTCTTTACCAACTTTTGCTCCAGCGATACGGAATCCAAATTATCAATGCCAATACAAGTTTTTCCGCATCTATTCCAACTCAAGAAATAGCCGATCAACTAGATATTCAGAAAAATACCGCATGCTTAGAGCTTGAAATGTCAGACTTAGACCAAAATGGTCGAATTATTATGCTTGCAAATTGTGTTTATATCGGCGATCAGTACAAGTTAAACCTATCCCCTAATAAAGAAAGTTCAGAGATGGCAATCAGAGAAAAGGATGTGTCGTGAATAACTTAGTAGGAGCCACACCGGAAGAGACTGCGTTTTTTAAGAGTTTTATTGATCGTCATTCGGTCTTTTTAACTGCTGGATTTAGTGAAATTGCTGTTAGTGAGAATACAAAACTCGGACCCGAAGAATCATTAGTTACTTCTGTGCTCGGATCACAAAAGAAAGCATCCGTGGAACGATCAACATATGCAGGATTTCGATATGCGCTTAATCTCTTACTCAAATCTCTATTAACTAATGTCGCTGTTACTAATCATAAGCATTCTCCAGATTTTAAACTCAGAGGTGTGATCGAAGGCTTCTATGGAACTCCTTGGACCCACGAGCAAAGATTGCGCGGATTAGCTCACTTTTCAGATTTCGGTTTTAATCGTTACCTGTTAGCGCCTAAGGATGATCCATGGCACAGATACGACTGGCGTTCATCACTGAGCGAGGATTTCTTAAACCGTGTATCAGAGTTTATTGCGGAGGGTCGAAAGAATGGGGTCACCGTTGCCGTTGCCATTTCGCCAGGGCTAACAGTTGAGTACTCAGATGCACACGATGTAAGCGCGATAATGGTTCGCTTCAAGCAGCTTCACAGTATTGGCGTGCGTGAATTTGGACTTTTCCTTGATGATATTCCAGCTCGTTTACAAAGCGAGAAAGATAGTGCGAAGTTTAATTCCATCATGCAGGCACATAGTTATTACTGCAATGCGGTCTGGGCAGAGCTAAAGAAGCTAGATTCTGACAACACTTTGGCGATATGTCCTTTGCAGTATCACGGCAAAGCTACTGAGGAATACATTACTGAATTTGGTAACGCACTTGATCCTGATTTGGCTCTAATTTGGACAGGGCGCGAAATATGTTCAGAATATCTTGATGTTTCTGATGCCAAAGTATTTAAAGCCAACACCAATCACGTACCTTTATATTGGGACAACTACCCTGTAAATGATGTAGCTATGCTCAACGAATTACATGTTGGTCCAATCGAAGGACGTGAAAAAGGTTTGCACAATCATTCACTGGGATACTTTGCTAACCCAATGGATCGATTTGAGCTCTCATTGATCTCCTTAAGCACTATCGGCGACTATTTGTGGGATACCCAGGGCTACGATGCGCAAGTTTCTTGGGAGTATTCACTTACTCTGCTAATGGATAATTCCGGAGATCGCGCAGCAATCCGTAATCTACTGCGTGGGTGCTTTGAATCGTGCCTTCGAGTAAATCCGGCACCAGATTTCTACGCTATGTTAGAAGAAGCCTCCTTTTCCTGGAAAACAGGTAAACCTGCTCAAGCAGCACAAATCGTTGAAACCCATTCCAAGCAAATGCTCAATGATGTTGCAACAATAAATTCCGCACAATTTTCGCAACCGCATTGGCGTGAAGAGTCTTTGAAATGGCTGACAAAGTATGAAGCCGTTGGAAAAGCACTCCAAGAAATAGCAGGTATTTTAAGTACATGCGGTGTATCGAAAAATTCAAATCTAAGTGGAACAAAAGCTGATCTCGTTACGATAACTTCAATTCGGGCTTCCCTGAATTCGGATCCAACTCGTATTTTTGGTAGTGGCCTGGATATGACTTTGGCAGAGCTGGCAGATGAGATCCGCTGGTCACTGACTTCCTAGCGCTTCTTCCCACTCACCACTGACGTACTTCCACTCACCTTCAATCATGGTTGCACAGACCTTCGATTCTGCGTCCAGTAGAACTAAATCAGCTAGTTTTCCAACTTCAAGGGAACCAATCTCGGACTCTTTGCCTAGAATCTTTGCCGCATTAAGCGATGATATTTTGCTTAACTCCGACAAAGTTAACTGAGCAAATTTAGCTGCATTTTGATACACCATATTCATAGAAAGCGCGCTGCCGGCAAGGGTGTCTGTACCTGACAGAACAATCTTTCCACCAATCTTTGTTACAGCCCTATCAGGTACTTCGCCATATTCTCCATCTGCAAGTCCTGCCAAGGATGTGGCATCGGTAATCAAATTGATTCGATCAACACCTTTGGATTTCAGTGCAATTCTAAAAATCGCCTCATGAATATGAATGCCATCTAAAATCAATTCAGCAAAAATATCCTCATTGTCCAAAACAGCTCCAACTGCTCCTGGATCACGGTGAGCAAGTGGTGACATGGCGTTGAACAAGTGAGTAGTAGATCGGGCCCCTGCCTTTATTCCCTCAACCGCTTGGGCATAGGTAGCATTTGTATGCCCAATAGATGAAATAATATTTTTCTTCGATAAGTATTTAATGGCTTCTAGTCCGCCAGGAATTTCGGGAGCAACTGTCACCATTGATACAAAATTATCTGCCGCCAAAAGAACTTCCTCGATTGATGACAAATCACCTGTTTTCAATTGCGCAATAACATGCGCACCAGGCTTATGTTCTGAGATAAATGGACCTTCGGTATGAATACCTAAGACTTTGGAACCATTTCTATTTGATCTAGAACTCTCTGCTAAGGATTTTAATATTGCTAATAAACTCGAAAATTCTGTGGTGTGTGTAGATGCCAACATTGATGTGGTTCCATTTTTTAGATGGAATTCTCGGGCTAAGTTGTGCTCGGCTGGATCAATTGATGTGAAAGTGCCACCATTGCCACCATGCACATGCAGGTCAATAAAACCTGGAGTTATTGTTGCTTTATGAGCATCATAAACTAATTCGCTTGTACTAGAAGAAGGCTCTCCTTCTGCAACTTTTACAATCCTGCCGTCGGCAATTTCCAAAAAACCATTTGAAATAACTTGTTCAGGCAGAACAATCCGAGCATTTCTGATTACACAAGTACCCGATTGCACGTTGAATGCCCAGTAACTAAATTGTGATCGCTGGGAACTTCAGCGGCGAATTTGCCTTATCTCCATGGTCCAAATTAGCGCTTACAAGAAGTGGCGCAGGCAAAGAATTGAGCATAAATAACTTGGTAACTTCAGCATTAATTGCCTGTGCAATAAGTACAAAACAAACGGTTGAAGCCGAGCAAATGCTCTTACCGTCAGGTAATTCGGCAACGGCGTCACCGATCACCGATCCATTATCAAGGGATAGATCAACCACTTGGCTGAGCATCAAACCAGATGGATGTCTAGAGTCAACTGATTCACTATGTTTATTTGAGCTCAAGGCAATAGTTTTGATTCCACGCTTCTTGCTCTCAAGTGCCATTTCTACAATCGCCCCATTGCGACCAGATTGCGAAGCGATTATTACAACATCATTTGCTTTGACTTTATGATGATCCAAAACTTTTGGACCATTTTCAGGAATTCTCTCGGGTTGTGAATCACGAAGGTCCCAGAATGCATCCCGGGGTTCTTGGCGGATATCTTGTAGATGCATAGATTGGAATATAGCCAAACCGCCTGCGCGACTTGAAAACTCCATTGCTAGAGCTTGTGCATGGCCGGCACCAAAAGTAAACACACTTCCACCACCTGAAACAGCATCAAATATCAGCTTCGCTGCCATTTTGATCTCCGGCACTTGTCGTTTCACGGCATCTAATCCAAGGTGGGCAATTAATTCAGCTATCAAAACTGAATCAATATCTTCAACTCTATCAACCTTCACATGTACTCCCTTTTTAGATTGGTAACTCGAAATCCTTACTTGCCGTATCCATCTGAAAGTCCTTTAATGAATTGCTTTGAAAATAGCGTGAATAGCAGAATCAGCGGAATTGCGCCAAGCACTAAGGAGGCAATCAGGGCCTGCCAATCATTATTGTAAGTACCAACAAATTGCTGGATACCCAAAGTTAAAGTCTGAGTTTTTGGTCCCGCAGTGAGGACTAGTGGGAACCATAAGTCATTCCATACAGGCAGCATTGTGATCGCTGCCACCGCAGCAACACCTGGCATCACCAGCGGAACAACTATCAAGAAAGTCTTGAATTCATTTGCGCCATCAATGCGCGCTGCTTCCTTTAGATCATTGGAAACCGTTCGAAAATTGGTAACCATTAAAATTACACCTAGCGGTACAAAGATTCCTACATAAACAAGGATGAGCGATATATGAGTGTTTAAAATATTAAGCCAAACCATCATCTTTATAATTACAATGGTTCCTAGCGAAACTGGCAACATAATACCTATGGTAAATAGACCAGCAATCATTTTTGAAAGTTTTGTGGTGTATTCAGTTATTCCATAAGCTGCCAAGCAGGAGCAAATAACCGTTAACAACGTAGCTCCTAAGGTGACAATCGCACTATTTGCGTAATTTCTAAGAAAGTTTCCTTGTGTGATCGCACGTTTAAATCCATCTAAGGTGAAGGTCTCAGAACTCGGAAGCTTTAATGGTCCCGTAAAAATACCTTCCATAGTTTTAAATGAATTTATGACCATTACAAATATTGGACCAATTGCAAGTAACACAAAAAATAGCAAAGATACATGGACTACGAGATTTTTTGATTGAGTTTGAACTCTGCCTTCTTTGTTCATCATAACTGACTCACTTTCAAACGGCGTTGCACAATCGCAAAATATGCTGCTGTACCCAACAAAATTATGAAGAATATAACAGTCGCTGTTGCAGCGCCTAGATTCTGGTTTCCTAGATCAGCACCCCAGCCAAAGAAAGTCCGATAGAACATTGTTCCCAGGACATCAGTTGCATAGTCGGGACCAGGCATTCCACCATTTAAAGCATAAATGATGTCAAAAGCATTAAAGACCCAGATAAAAGTTAAAATCGTAATAATCCCAATTTGTGGAGCAATAAGTGGCATTTTAATTCGAAAGAAAATTCTGATATCTGATGCACCATCCACTTGAGCAGCTTCAATGATATTGCTTGGAATTGAAAGTAGCGCGCTGTATAGAAAAACCATCGGGATTCCAAGATATTGCCAGACCGACATCAGAGTGATTGTCGGAAGTGCGGTAAGTTTTTCACCCAACAATGGATAGTCAACTATTCCCCACAGTGGGCTAATGATTATTCGCCAAATGAAACCAACAATTACAACAGACAGGGTTGTTGGGATAAATAGTAATGTGCGATAAAAACTGGTCATTCGTCTAACTCGACCCGAGGTCAAGAGGGCTGCCATTAATAGAGCCGTTGGAAGTTGTACCGATGCGGCAATCAAGAAAAATTGACAGTTATGCAGAAATGCGAAAAGGAGTCTTTCGCTTGCTTCATCATCCGTAAACAGGAAAACAAAGTTTTTTAGACCAACAAATACATCTTCTTGGTAGAAACTGATGTAAATCGTTGAGAGTAATGGAAAAACTGCAAAAAGCAGAAAAAAGGCAAGGGCCGGGGCAGTAAACAGCATCAGTTGCCGGCGGCGCCTACGCGCCAAAGTGTTTGATTTCAAGTACTCCCCCAGTTAGCGTGTCAGTAAATCGAAAGGTGAAGGTGCTCAGACCCAATGAGGGTCTGAGCACCGACATCACTTACTTCTTTTTCTGTGGTGGATACCAGGATTCCAACGACTTTTGTAGTTCAGCCGCTGCCTGTTTTCCGGTCATCTTCGTAGTCATCATCACATTCAAAAGATTAGTTGTGACTGAGAACCAGTTAGGTGTACCAGTATTCATCTTATCCATGCCGATTGGAGCTGTAACGATCGCTCCATCGCGCAAGTTAAGCCAGGCCTGTGCCGTTTTGTTGTCAATTGAAATCTTCTCCTTACTTAATGGGAAGAATCCAGGTAAGTTATTGGCAAGTGCCTGTCCAAACTCCTTAGATGAAAACCAAGTAAGAAGTTTTTTAGCTTCAGCTTGGTGTGGGCTAGCAGAGTTGATTCCAAAGCCGAAATCGGCAAGAACCTGAACATACGGCTTGTCACCAGCTTTAGCTACTGGAGCACCAAATACGCCAACATTTGATCCTGGTGGAGCCATTTCTTTTACACTCCATGAGCCGTCAACTGCAATTGCAGCGCGACCAAGAATGAATAGCTGCTCAGCATCTGAGTAGGAAACAGATGAGAATGCTTTAGGGAGATACGGCTTCCATGAAGCTAGCGCTTCAAATGCAGCAACGTACTCTGGATCCGTAACTTTTCTTGTGCCGTTGTCAAGAGCTACTCCACCGGCATCACCTTTCCAGTAATAAGGTCCCACTAATTGAAGACCCAATTGATCCAGCGCCCAAGAATCTGCTGATGTACCAGTCGCCACAAGTGGTGTGTACTTTCCATTTTTCTTTATCTTCTCAAGTACTGCAATAAATTCTTTCTGTGTCTTAGGAACAGTTAATTTCAATTCCTTAAAGATATTTTTATTGTAGTAGAAGCCTGCACCTACTGAGGCTACTGGCATGCAATATGGAACACCCTTAGCGTCTGCCCAAGATTGCTGCGATTGCTTTGTGAAATTTTGAAGTCCAGGTAAGCCAGTTATAGGAGTTAAGTGCTTGTCCTTTATAAGAGCCTTAGTCAAACCATATGGACGGCACATAACTATATCGGCGGCAGTCTTGCTCTTCATCCGCAAAGAAAGCGCAGAGTCATATTCGTTTGAAGGGCTTGGTGCGAATACAAGTTTCACATTTGGATTAGCTTTTTCGTAAATTGGAATCAAAACATCTTTCCAAATTTTTGCATCATCCGTACGCCATGAATCAATTGTTAGAGTTGTTGTTGCTGCCATAGCTGATGTTGTAATCAGTGATGCAGGAACAAGTAAAGAAACACTCAGTGCAAAAACTAAACTTTTACTTCTAATTTTCATTTTCACCCAATCACAGTAGTTTGTCGGAACTGCCAAAACTTTTGCAAAATGAAATCTTCCATTGGGCTTCGCTAAAGTCAATCATTTATAGTTACAAAGCTCTAACGTTTTTCTAGACCATATATGAAACTGGTATACCTCACTAGTTTGCACCAATTCGAGTGGTTACCTGCTCTAACCCTGGCGCTTGATTCATAGCCATGATTTGGGCTCCTGCAATAGCGCCACCGATAGGTTTTTGGAACTTAGCCTCGGGAAGAAATTGAGCTACAAAATCGTGGAACGGTTTTTCTATAAGTGGCCCGATGTTAAAGACTCCGCCAGCCGTAGAATAGGAAAATGGCGCTCCTGCCAGCTTGGAACGTCGAGCGGCAGCTTGCACATTCATGGCTAAATCTTTGGCGGCGCAGCGCAGAATCTCGATAGACATTTCATCGCCCTCTTGTGCCGCATCTACAACACTCTTACTGAAAGACGCAACTACTTCGATGGGGTTTGGTGCTCCATAAACGCTAGCTGCAGTGTTTTCCAGCGTGCCGAAACGTTCAATCATCGCTTTATGAAGTGCAGCTGATCCGGGTAGCCCATCATCAACCATTGCTGCGATCTTTAACCCTTGTCGCCCAATGTCATGACCGCTTCCACGATCTGCAATTAGTGGGCCATCACCATCAATTCGATACGCAACGCCTTCTCTTGAAATTGCCATCACCACAGCGCCAGTTCCTGCCGCAACCACGACGCCAGGTTGATTTCCAAGTGCGCCTAAATAATTCATTACGACATCACTGGCAATCGTAAATTGATCAGCTTTTACCAATGATGAGATTGCTTTAGCGGCAAGATGATAACCCGGTGCTGACTGAGCACCGTTTAAGCCAAATGCGACCCCCGCAAATCGCGCGGTTTGTGGAAGTTGGTCAAATGTTGTGCGCAAGCTATCAACAACACGCTCGTAGCCATTGACGCTTCCAATTATTTCTAAACCAGGCCCACGACTTTTAGCAATTTCAGATCCATTTGAATCGACAATTACTGCTTCGGTCTTAGTTTTTCCACCGTCAACTAGTAAATACAATCCAACGTCTTGCTTTGTACTTTGCATCATGCTCTTTCCTGAACGGGATCAGTGATTACAAAAAATCGGAGTAAATCAGTCATATTTGATTTTAGACTAATTGTTCAAAGAATTAAACCTTTTATGACTCCAATACCATTACAGTTTCCCCATGCTGACTCCGTACCGCAAACTTTTTGCAACGCCAGGCGGACTCGCATTCTCTATCCCTGGTTTAGTCGCACGATTACCCATCTCCATGACTTTCTTATCAGTCACTTTTATTGTGCTTTACGAAACGGACTCATATACATTGGCGGGGGTAATCTCGACTGGGGCAGCGTTAACTAACGCCGCTTTTTCCCCAGTCTGGTCGCGAAAAGCTGATCAACTTGGCCAAGCTAAGGTTTTGCGTTTCACAATTCCTCCATACATTATTTTCGGACTCCTTTTTATATACACAATCACGCACAACTTCCCCACAATAATTTGGATGGGCTGCATTTTCATTGCCGAAGCATTCTTGCCCAATATCGGTGGTCTGGTACGGCGACGTTGGCTGCATACACTGGAAGACAAAGAAGATGGTCGTCAACTCATTAACACTGCATACTCCTTTGAAGCACTTGTTGATGAAATAGTATTTATCATTGGCCCCCTCATAGCATCTGCAGCAGCAATTTCAATTGCACCACAAGCTGGAATGTATTTTGCATTTTCATTTATGACCGTAGGTACCGGTCTATACATTTTGCAGAGGAGAAGCGAACCGCCACCTCATCCAAAAGTTAAAAGTGAGAAGAGGACCGCAGTTCTTGCCATTCCCTATGTTCAGGCGGTGTTTTTACCCTACATTTTCCTTGGAGTATTCTTCGCATCCGCCACTTTAAGCACAATTGCGTTTGCAGATCAACTCGATGCTAAAGGTTCGACTGGAATACTTTTGGCAATTTGGTCAGCTGGTAGTGCTGTTGCCGCACTCATCAATGGCGCAATTAAATTGAGAATAACCAATGGTCAGAAATTTATTTATTTGATGATTGCGATGTTTTTCCTAACAATTCCACTTCTTTTCGTAAAATCTATATTTGTCCTTGGCATAGTGCTTTTCTTAAGCGGCCTCGGTGTCGCACCAATACTCATTTCTGGTTATGCAATAGTTGAAAAATCCGTTTCTCCCGCAAAGATTACGGAAACTTTCGCCTGGATACTCGCAGGTCTGCAGATCGGCAACGCACTCCCAGGTCCAATTTCTGGATACATCATCGATAACTATGGTGCAGGTAAATCTTTCATCGTTCCAGTAATCGCACTTCTAATCTCAATTCTTTCCCTTTTCCCTTATCGCAAACATTGGCGTGTTCTTATCAAGATTTGATTGCACGTTCCCTACAACCCACTTACAACTTAATGCAATGCCAAACCATTTAACCAAACCATCAAACTAGAGGGGAAAATAATGACTGCAACTAAAGCCTTCGCAGCTATGTCGGCAAAGGGTAAATTAGAACCGTACACCTTTGAAAGAAGAGAGCTAAGAAGTGACGATGTTGGATTCCGTATCGACTTTTCTGGTATCTGCCACACTGATATCCATCAAGCCAGAGAAGAATGGGGAGAAGCCAATTTCCCTATGGTTCCGGGGCACGAGTTTGTAGGTACCGTAACCTCGGTTGGAAGTGGCGTATCACGATTTAAAATTGGTGATCGCATTGGCGTAGGAGTTTTTATTGATTCCTGCAGAAAATGTGCGAACTGTTTAAAGGGTTTGCAGCAATATTGTTTAGAAGGATATACCGACACTTACAACGCCTACGAGAGAAATACGAAGCAGATTGCCTTTGGTGGCTATTCAAACTACTTCGTAATTCCAGAGAGTTATGCTCATAAACTGCCTGCAAATCTTGATATGGCAGCGATGGCTCCGTTGCTCTGCGCTGGAATCACTACCTACTCGCCGCTAAAAAAATGGAAAGTCGGTCCCGGAAGCCGCGTTGCAGTTGCTGGACTCGGAGGATTGGGACACATGGCCGTTAAATTTGCCGTAGCTCTTGGTGCCACAGTAACTGTTTTGTCTCACTCTGATTCTAAAGAAAGTGATGCAAGGGCTTTTGGCGCGACTGATTTCATTGACACTGGAAAAACAGATTGGCATCTTGGATACCAAAAAAGTTTTGATCTCATTTTAAACACCGTATCTGCCCATTTAGACCTAGAACCTTATTTATCAACACTTGCAACAGATGGTTCACTAATAGTGATTGGCGTCCCTAGCGAGCCCTTCACTATTGGCGCAGGATCTTTGCTGGATGGCAGGCGCTCTGTTTCAGGCTCTTTAATTGGAGGAATCCCTGAAACACAAGAGATGCTTGATTTCTGTGGGGCTAACAATATTGTCAGCGAGGTAGAGGTAATTAGCGCTGACTATATTAATACAGCTTACGACAGAACTGTTGCAAGTGATGTTAGATACCGCTTTGTTATCGATTGCTCAACTTTCTAAATAGCACTTGCAATTCGATCTGCAATTTATCTCTTATGCAATTATGATTAAGGCATGCTAGGTGGAATCAACAATGGGCTCTTCTTGCAATCCTTTGGCGGCTTTGTTGGCCTTGCTCTATTGATACTTGTTTTGAAGTGGGGATTTACAAGTAACAGGAAAATGATTATTACACCCATCAAAGCAGGTAAGAAAGATCAGTATGGATTGCTCAAACCTCTTCCAACGCCTAGTAATTACATCGAAGCCCAAATGGCGTTACAAAAACTGGTTGATTCCAATATCAAGGCAACGCTGACACAAACTCTTGATGGGCCACAGTTAATGGTCTTTGAAAAAGACTTAAGGGCCGCATCCGCAATTCTCAAAAGCTAAATTAGCTTTCAGGAATCAGGTGCGACCCTTAAGTCGACGTTCGCAAATATAAAGTAAGTACTAAGGACGTACTGGCTTTGTTGGCTTAGCAGGCACTGTTGCCTTAGCGGCAGCAACAGCTGACTTCAGTGCTGCGCGAGCTGCTTGGCGTACTTCTTTAGTAGTTGCCGCTGCCTTAGCCGCATCAAAGTTACTCTTTGCTGTTGCGATATTTGCCTTAGCTGCTGCGCGAGCTGCTTGACGTGTTTCGCGTGCTGCTTTGAATTGTGCCTTTGCTGCTTGGAACGCTGCTTTCTGTTCTGGAGAAAGCGCAACTTTCTTTACAACTGGTGCGGGTGCTTCAGCTGCAAGTGAAGCTGATGTTCCTGCAAGTGAGATTGCTATTGCTGCGGTGATAACTGCGCCGCTCTTCATTACTTTGTTCATTCCTGCCCCGATTTCTTTACACCTAACGCTTCTGATCTGACTTCTGGTAAAAATATATAGGGGACATGGTTAAAAATGTAGGTAGTTTTCCTGTGAAAACGCCTTGAAAACCGAAAGTGGATCGGGCTCTGCGCTTGTAACCGACGCTTATTTCTTTTTATAGCCCGCAGGACAGACGGGCTTGGTGGCGGTTATCTTCTTCGTCAGCGCCCCCTTTGTACATGTAATGGTGATCTTTATTGTTGAGGGTTTAGTAGGAGTGGGGGTCACTGTCGGCTTAGGCGAATACTTAGCACTTGATGTCGGAGTAGGGGTTGCCTTGGCTGAGGCTTTGGTCGTTGGAGAAGAACTTGCCCTAATAGATGCTTTCGGTGTTGCCGAAACTCGTGCCGCTGCAGCATTTGCCTCAGCGATGATCTTTGCAGCCTTAGCTGCAGCTTCGACTCTATCTGCCGCCTCTTTTTCAGCTTCCAATTTGAGTCGTGCGGCCTCTAATTCAGAAGCCACTTTATCTGCAGCGATTTTGTCGGCCACAGCTTTGGCATCTGCAGCAATTTTGTCAGCGGCAGCTTTGGCATCTGCAGTGATTTTGTCGGCCGCAGCTTTGGCATCTGCAGCAATTTTTTCTTCAGCGATTTTGTCGGCCGCAGCTTTGGCATCTGCAGTAGCTTTGTCGGCCGCAGCTTTGGCATCTGCAGTAGCTTTGTCGGCAGCGATTTTGTCGGCAGCAGCTTTGGCATCTGCAGCGAGCTTATCGGACGCAGCTTTGGCATCTGCAGCGAGCTTATCGGCGGCCAGCTTATCAGCATCTGTTTTTGCTGAGACAAGTTGACTGAGTTTTAATTGAATACGAGATTGTTCCTGGTCTAAACGACTCTGGCTAAATTGAATGGCATTTAGAATATCGAGTAACTCTGAACAAGAATCTTTCGCAGCCTTCGAACCTACATTAGAAATGTCAATTTTGGTTCCCGTGCACTCAAGTTCTTCACTACTTTTAAATTGCAGCAAGCTTACTTTTGCAGCCGCGAATTTCGCCGTTAGAGCACTTGATCTAGACGTGAGTAAGGAAATTGCTGCGAAGTTACTAGAATTTGTTGCTTCCTCGATATCCGCAATCATTACATCAGTTGATGAGAGATCATTATCCGAATCGTTAAGCAGATTCATGGAGGAAGATTGTAGATTTAGAATTCTTGCATTAGTAGTGACTGCTGATCTAGACAAGTTTGATAACGTGGTGACTGCAGCTGCATGCGCCTGAACAGCTGCATTTCTTGAATCTTCCGCGGCGTTTAGAGCATCACGAAACTCCAGGCATGCATCTTTTGCATTTGTAATGTCCAAAGAATTTGTGGTGTCATTGCGAATCGCTGTGCACTCTGAATTTTCAAGTGATTTCAAGGTCTGCCAAGAAGTCGTGTCAGATACAGATTTAGCTAACCAGGTTGTCGATTGCGCTCCCAAGGTTACTATTGCGCTGAAACGATTTGAATCAATCGAATCTTGCGCAGCAGCATTTAGGGCATCCGCAGCCTCTGCATTGCGATTCCAAACATCAAACAAAGAATTAGCTTGATTAGTAAACCCAACAATGCGATCTGTTACTGGCCCTGCAAAAGAAATTTGAGTTGAGAAAAACAAAAATAAGAGGGTGAGGGCTGAAGTCCACTTTCTAATACTCATATCCGTGTTGCCACCTTTAGATTGAATTCTCCATTAAGGCTAATGCTTCTAACGTCAAAGTAAAAGAAGCTTGGGAGATTAAATGGTCAGGCTTATTATCTTTTGAGACACACCCTCCGCGAGAGGGAAAATCGCTCCTTCTGAAGGTATGCACCGATTGGAATACTCCCCTAAGGTTTCCCCATGGAAAAAGTAAACATAGATGAAGCAGCACTCAAAGCACGAGTTGGCGATCTGGCCTACGAAGTTTTACGTAACGCTGCTACTGAACGTCCTTTTACCGGTGAATACACCGACACCGAATTAGTGGGCTCTTATCGCTGCAAGGCATGTAGTGCAGAACTATTTAAAAGCGAGACTAAATTTCATAGCGGTTGTGGATGGCCATCTTTTTATGCACCAACTGCAGATGACGCCGTCACTTTGATTGAAGATCGATCACTTGCTCCACGTATTCGCACCGAAGTTCGTTGCGCTGCCTGTGATTCACACCTTGGCCATGTTTTTAAGGGTGAAGGATATGACGTGCCAACAGATGAGCGCTGGTGTATTAACTCTGTTGCTATGTATTTAGAGGAAAAGGATTAAGCTAAAAGTTCTGCAAGCAGTTGTTCTACACGCTTCTTAATTTCATCACGAATCACACGCACGGGCTCAATCCCCTGTCCTGCAGGATCTTCGAGAACCCAATCTTCATATCGCTTACCTGGGTAGAACGGGCAAACATCTCCGCAGCCCATTGTGATTACAGCATCTGATTCTTGGACCGCTTCAGGAGTTAAAACCTTTGGGATGTTGTTTGCAATATCAATTCCAATTTCAGCCATAGCCTCTACGGCAATTGGGTTAATTGAATCCTTTGGCGCGCTTCCTGCAGAGAGAACTTCTACTCGACCTTGTCCGAGCTCGCGCATAAAGCCTGCAGCCATTTGTGAACGCCCTGCATTGTGAACGCAGACGAAGAGAACAGTTGGTTTACTTGTCATTGGTCAATACCTTCGTTAGGCCCAGTCCAATTAAGGCACCGAGAATTTGGGCAGCTATAAATTTAAGTACACATTCAGGCGCGATTCCAGCAAAGGAGTCAGAGAAAATTCGACCGACCGTTACCGCTGGATTTGCAAATGATGTTGAACTTGTGAAGAAGTAGGCACTACCAATCCAAGAAGCCACGATCACGGGAATTAAAGCTGTTTTCTCCTGGTGAATCATCAGATTGATAATCAGAATCAGTCCAGCTGTTGCCACGATCTCACCCAGGTATTGGTTGCCGCCTGATCTAGTCTTTGTTGAGATTTCAATTAATGGGTGGCTAAACATTGCATTTGCCACAATCGCACCTGTTATTGCTCCTGCTGTCTGCGCAATCGCAAACTGAATAAAGGTCACAACGTTGGTGCGCTTTTGAATCAGGTCGATCATGGTCACAACGGGGTTAAAGTGTGCACCACTTATGGGTCCAAGAATTTGAATCAAAACAGCTAGACCAAAGACAGTAGAGATTGTATTAATCAACAATTGAACGCCAACATCTTGTGAAAGATTGGTTGCCATAATTCCTGAGCCAACAACGATTGCTACAAGGGTGGCTGTTCCTAAGTACTCGCCAAACACTTTCTTCATCCGGTCAGAGTACAACCCCAGAGTGAACGCACGATGAATAAACACAAAACCCCACCTGCCGCATTGGCAGATGGGGTTTTGTTTAAGCCTTGTTATGAAACGGCGATGATATCCACGGTGAAAATCAAAGTTTCTTTTTCAAGTGGATGGCCAGCAATAGGGCCATAACCTAGAGAAGGAGGGATAACAAGAAGACGGCGGCCGCCAACTTTTGTTCCAGGCAATCCTTCCTGCCACCCAACGATTACACCAGATAGTGGGAATGTTGCAGGCTGACCGCTAGACCAAGAAGTTTCAAGTATTTCTCCAGAAGACCATGACATCAATGTGTAATGAACTGTAAGAGTTGACGTTGGAAGTACTTCTGTACCAGTTCCAACAATGATGTCTTGTGTCTGCAATGTCGCAGGTGCTTCACCTGTTGGTGGTGTGATTGTTGGGGCTTCACCTGCGTTAGCTGTTACCGCGGGCAATCCTGCTGCTGATCCTGACACTGTGTCATCTCCTCCGAGTGTAGTAATTGATGCAAATACGATTGCTAGTACGGCCAAAGCCGCAAATACTTTTACTAAGGTTTTCTTTGGCATTTTTCTCCTAGTTATTCGATTTCGCTTATTAACTTAAATTCGCCATCACCGATTTGTCCCTGCGCACGGTACAGCTCTAACTTGGCGCGGGTATCGGCAATATCAAGATTTCGCATAGTTAATTGACCGATGCGATCTACAGGACCAAATGCAGCGTTTTCTGTGCGCTCCATTGACAATTTTTCTGGGTGATAACTAAGACCTGGGCCAGTTGTGTTGATGATCGAATAATCATCACCGCGGCGCATGCGAATAGTTACTTCACCTGTCACAGCTGATGCAACCCATCGCATTAAAGATTCACGAAGCATCAACGCTTGTGGATCAAACCAGCGACCCTCGTACAGAAGACGACCTAGACGGCGACCTTCTGCGTGATAGTTAGCAATAGTGTCTTCATTGTGAATCGCGCTAATTAGACGCTCGTAGGCGATAAATAACAACGCCATTCCTGGGGCTTCATAAATTCCACGGCTCTTTGCTTCAATGATTCGATTTTCAATTTGATCTGCCATGCCTAAACCGTGGCGACCACCGACTGCATTTGCTTCCTTCATTAACTCAACAACATCGTTAAAAGATTTACCGTTGATAGCAACAGGGCGACCCTGAACAAATGAAACTATGACATCTTCTGTGTCAATCTTGACGGCAGGATCCCAGAAACGAACACCCATGATTGGTTGAACTAATTCCACAGAGGTGTCTAGGTTTTCTAAGCTCTTTGCTTCATGGGTTGCACCAAGAATGTTCGCATCTGTTGAATACGCCTTCTCAGTGCTGTCGCGATATGGCAGACCATGTGCAACTAGCCATTCAGACATTTCTTTACGGCCACCTAGTTCGGTGACAAAATCTTGATCAAGCCAAGGCTTATAAATTCGTAAATTTGGATTTGCAAGAAGACCATAACGATAGAAACGCTCAATGTCATTGCCTTTATATGTTGAGCCATCACCCCAAATTTCAACTGAATCTGAATGCATTGCGCGCACCAGCATTGTTCCTGTTACTGCGCGACCCAACGGAGTTGTATTGAAATATTGTTTTCCACCAGATCGAATATGAAAGGCACCGCAGGCAATTGCAGCTAGACCTTCTTCAACTAATGCGTTCTTGCAATCTACAAGGCGTGCAATCTCTGCGCCGTATTCCTTTGCGCGGTCCGGAACTGAATCAATATCTGGCTCGTCATATTGGCCAAGATCTGCTGTGTAAGTGCAAGGAACTGCGCCTTTGTCCCGCATCCACGCAACCGCAACTGATGTATCCAGGCCACCAGAAAAGGCGATACCTACTTTTTCCCCGACAGGAAGTGATGCAAGGACCTTGGACATGTGCCAAGTCTAACGGATGTTAAGAGTCGGAAGTTTCTTCTCTAGGGCAGGAGTAATGGCCCATTGAGCGGTGATTTCAAGGTATCTATCAATATCTAATGTATCTGGCTTTGCATCTGTCTTAACTGCACGGATCATCAAATTACGTGGTGTGTGTTCTCCCCCAACAAATTCAATTACCTCAACTCGATATCCCATAATTCGCAATAACTGAGCTCGCAATGAATCAGTCAATAAGTCACCTAGACGTTCCTTCATCAATCCAAACTTAGTCAATGCTCCCCACGGTTCTGGCGCACTATCTATTTGCTTTTGAATATCGTGATGGCAGCAAGGGGCGATTAACAACAACTTTGCTCCCCCATTGACCGCCCATGCAATCGCGTCATCTGTTGCTGTATCGCAGGCATGTAAGGCGATAGCTACATCTGCACCATCTGCAGGTGTCTTTGCAATCTCTTCTGCTCTGAAATTAATGCTCTTGGTAATTCCCAATTTTTCGGCAATGGCATTATTGCGATCTCTAGAATCTGGGCGGATATCAATACCTGTTACAAGTACTGGAATCCCGGAATTCATCAGGAATTGATGGGCGGCGAAAGTTAGGTAGGCATGCCCGCAACCAAGGTCTGTAATGCGTAAAGGGTTTTCTACAGTTGGTTTGTGAATCTGACCAGCATCTATTGCCGCGTTAAGTGTTGGCGATAGCAACCGCAAGAATTCTTCTACCTGCTTGTACTTATCCTGCTTTGAAGGCTTAATGATTCCCTTTGCATCTGCAATACCAACTTCGCGCAAAAATGGATCATTTGAATCCAACAGCCGATCCTTCTTTTTGTCATGTGCCAAATCTTGTTCTGACTCACGTTTTTCAGTATGAATCTGGGCATCCCCACTTTTAGTTATTCGGATCGAATACGCCTCGTGTGTGCTTTCAACGGTGATGTTTGCATATCCGCTATCTAGCAGCTCATCAACGATTACTTGCTGTGGCACCAGATTCTTAGTTGTCGTAGCGCGTCCATCATTTTGCATAAGTTGCAGATTCAAAACTCCTTTAATTTCAACTAGCCGGATGTCAATGCGTTCAAAATCCACCTGTATATTGCGGCGGCGGCCTGATAAAACGGCGCGGACAAAGGTTGTTGTATCTAGAATTCTTGAACTAGCCGCGGCCAATGCGGCTTCACGAGATATCTGCATGATTGGCCAAGTGTACCGTTGAAGCATTAATCAATTCCTGAGCCTGCTGCGTTAAAACGTTATAAAAGTGCAACCTTGCGACAGGTATTACACCCTTTTTACATTGCCGCTAATTTACCCATTGCCTAGCCTTTCACCATGAAATCTTCGCCTTGGTGGAAAGAAGCAACTATCTACCAGATTTACCCTCGCTCTTTTTTTGATAGCAATGGTGATGGCGAAGGCGATCTACCTGGAGTCACTTCAAAACTTGACTATGTAAAGTCTTTAGGTGTGGATGCAATTTGGCTTAGTCCTTTTTACACATCTCCCAACAAAGATGGTGGGTATGACGTTGCGGATCCTCGAGATGTAGATCCAATGTTTGGAAATTTAGCTGATGCTAAGAAAATGATTGATGTGGCGCATTCATTAGATCTGCGTGTCTTAGTGGATGTTGTGCCTAACCACTTTTCAGATCAGCATGTTTGGTTTCAAGCCGCGTTAAAAGCTGGTCGTGGATCAGCAGAACGTTCACGTTTTCACTTTTATGATGCAAACCCTGATGGAACTTTGCCTAACAATTGGATTTCACTTTTTGGTGGACCATCATGGACACAAGTAGAAGATGGCCAGTATTACTTACACTTATTTGATTCATCTCAGCCGGATCTAAACTGGGAAAGTCCAGATGTTGCAGATGATTTCGAGAAGACATTACGTTTTTGGTTAGATCTTGGGGTCGATGGTTTCCGAATAGATGTTGCCCATGGCTTGGTGAAAGAGGATGTTCTTAAGGATCATCCAGATCCCCAAAGTCTGAGCGATGCCCTTCTGCTTCATTTCCCGATGGAACAAGAAAAACGTTATGCCCTGCTACAGACTGTTCCGTTTTTTGACCGCCAAGGGGTGCACGAGATTTATCGAAAGTGGCGCACACTGTTTGATTCATACGGTGACCGCGATGTAATGGCAGTTGCTGAAGCCTGGGTTCATCCGCCAATAAACTCCACACGATATGTACGACCCGATGAGCTGCATCAAGTATTCAATTTTGATTTGTTAGATGCGCCCTTTAGCGCCCTAAATCTTTACGATGTAATTAGTCGATCAATCGAATTGATGAAAACCGTTGATGCTTTGCCAACGTGGGCTTTGAGCAACCACGATTCACCGCGTGTTGCATCCCGTGTTGGTGAACAACAATCACGCGCACTTGCCTTGTTTGTATTTGGATTACCAGGATCTACATACGTCTTTGCTGGTCAAGAGCTGGGACTTCCGGATGGTGTGATCCCTGATGAGTCTCGACAAGATCCAATTTATTTCCGCAGTCAAGGAACCCAAAAGGGTCGAGATGGCGCACGTGTTCCGCTGCCATGGAATGGTGACAACGCACCATTTGGATTTACCTCTGCTACGCCGTGGTTACCAATGCAGGAGAGTTGGAAAGAGTTAACAGTTGATAAGCAAGCTGCTGATCCAAAGAGTTCACTTAATCTTTATAAAAATGCGCTGAACCTACGGGCTGAGCATCTAGTAAATAATGGTGACATTGAATGGATTGAATCACCGGCGCATGGTTCAACAAATCAATCCCTACTCGCCTATCGACGCGGTGACATATCTGTTTTCATGAACCTGGGTGATTTAGCGGTTGAGGTAGAAATCACTGGCAAAGTTCTGATTGTGAGCGCGGGAATCCCCGATGGTCGCGATGGAAAAATATCGATTCCACCTGTTTCAACCCTGTGGGTGCACCACTAACTGGCACAATACCGCCATGGAATCTACGACCGTATGGCTTGTAACACTTGGCGGCTTATCTGCTGTAATCATCTTTGACTTAATTCTTGCGGTGATACGTCGCAATAAAGAGACAAGTATGACTGAAGCAGGAATTTGGACTGTTATCTATGTAGCCGCTGCCCTAGTTTTTGGTTACTTCATGCCGAACTGGACATCAGATCCAAATGCGCAAAAAGAGTTCTTTGCAGGATGGTTAACTGAGTACGCCTTGTCAGTGGACAATATCTTCGTATTCGTAATTATTTTGAGCCGTCTCCAGGTTGAGAAGACTAAGCAACAGCTTGTGCTGCTCTTAGGAATCATCATCGCTCTTGTCCTTCGTGGAGGATTTATTGCGGCAGGTAGTGCAATCCTTGAAAAATTCTCAGGGGCATTCTTCATCTTTGGAGCTTTCTTAATTTTTACCGCATACAAACTTCTTGCAGAACATGATGAAGAGGAATGGAAGGAAGATCGCCTGATCACCTTCTTGCGCAAGAAGGGTGCGACCACATTTACTATTGCTTTGGTGTCACTTGGATTTACAGACCTCGTATTTGCGCTCGATTCAATCCCTGCGATCTTCGGAATTACGCGTGATCCATACATCGTTGTGTGTGCAAACATCTTCGCGCTCATGGGATTGCGTCAGTTGTATTTCTTGTTACAGGGATTGCTGCAGCGCTTGGTCTATCTGTCCAAGGGCCTCTCATTCATCCTGGCCTTTATTGGCTTCAAGATGATCATCGAAGCTTTCCACGGTATCGGGATTCATAAGCTAGCGGGAATTGAACTTCCACACATTGCAATCGAACTAAGCCTCGGAGTAATCGTTACAACATTGGTTGTTACAGCGGTAGCTAGCCTTACAGCAACACGTAAAGATGGAACTGAAATCGTTTAAAGATCAGTTTTCATTTTTCGCAAGGTCTCACGGTCATGGTCTTTTGTTCGCTCGTGGATCTTTCGAATCTGTAGTGCAAATGTTTTAATCGCAGTATCAAAAGCTGCTAAGTCGTTGAACTCGGCTGCTTCTGCGCGGATTAATGGTCCTGCTCCATGTGTTGTCAGCACAACTCTGTGTGAACGCTTTCCCTGTTGGGGATTTGCCTCGTGAAGGACTTCGACTTCGACGCGATCGATAACCACGCTAAATCGCTCCATGCTTGTTAGTTTTTCTTCTGCAATTGATTTGAAATCTTCTGCTAAATCTGCGTGACGGGTATGAATTAGAATCTTCATACTTAGAAGGGTAGTACTAAGACCACCGCTGTCGCTATGGATGCGAGTAAAAAAG
>JBILJK010000050.1:0-6788 GCA_044377285.1 Candidatus Planktophila sp. | reverse complement strand
TCTGTCATACCCAAGGGATTGCTTGAGTCTTATTTAGCGGCGGATACCGGCTTTGCGAAGATCAGAAATACGTAAAGTTCCAGTTTTTGCATCATCTTCGGCCGCCAAATAGAGACGTTGAATCGCAATAACCAACGCTTCAGCAATCACATCACGAAAATCTGGGCGAGAAAGTCGGGCTAAATCACCAGGGTTGCTGACATAGCCCAAATCAATACGGACAGTTGGTGCCATAGTCATACGCAGTAAATCCCACGTTTTCGCATGGGTACGACAATTTGTTAAATCAGTTCGCGCACAAATTTCGCGTTGCACAAGGGAAGCAAAACGTTCCCCAACAATTGAATGAACACCATGCGCATCACTGCCATAAAAATAAGTTGCAGCACCATGTGCTTTCTCATTGCAATACGAATCAACATTTAATGAAATCATTAAATCAGCTGCACTTTTATTACTAAACAAAATCCGTTCAGCTTCAGAAGGATTATTTGTCGCACCACGCGTTAAGAAAACTGATGCACCTAATGCAAGCAGACGACCTTCGGTTCGAACCGCAATATCGTAAACAAGTTGATCAGCACCATCAGGATTTAAAACTATAACCTTATTTGCAAGTGCTGGACCACGACTTTGTTGCATTGCATTTTGTCGCAGAGTGGAAGGCGTTCCTCCAGAAACAATCTTTGTTAAACGAATCAAAGCAATGATTGTTGCAGGCCCACATTTTCCATCAATAATTGCACCAACAGATTTTTGGAAATCTTTAACAGCTAATTCGGTTCGAGGACCATACACCCCATCAACTCGACCACAATCAAAACCCATTTCAGTTAAGCGAGATTGCAACGCTGCAATGTCATCACCGTGCATTAACGGTGCTTCTTGCACATACAGTGAACGGTCACCGAGTTTCCAGCGAGCTTCTTCTAATGCACGAGCGGTAACCGCATCAACAAAACCCGTGACATCTAGGCCACGGGCTTGTTGGAATGAGCGGATCTCCGACTCGGTTAAATCTGACATGAATTTATACGAGGAAGCTTTCTAGTTCCTTTAGTAGCGCTGGCTTTGGCTTAGCGCCAACCATTTGCTTTACAACCTCGCCATTTACAAAAACATACATAGAAGGAATCGAAGTAATTCCATATTTAATTGCGATCGCTGACTCTTCATCTGTGTTGAGTTTTACAATCTTGATCTTTGAGCCGTACTCATCTGAAATCTCTTCAAGGATTGGCCCAACGGCACGGCAGGGACCACACCATTCAGCCCAAAAATCAACCAAAACAGGGGTGCTGCTCTTTAGAACATCTGCATCAAATGATGCTGTAGTTACCTTGCTTGTAGCCATCGTATTGCTCCTTATTCGTGTGTTGGTTAAAGATTACTAGTGGGCTAAGAATTTTTCAGCATCAAGGGCAGCAGCACAGCCTGAACCAGCTGCCGTAATTGCTTGACGGTAGGTGTGATCAACCAGATCTCCGCATGCAAAGACACCTGTGAGATTTGTGCGGGTTGAGCGACCTTCGCAGATCACATAACCCTCATTGTCTAAAGTAATTTGTCCAATTAATAATTCGCTACGAGGAATATGTCCGATCGCAACAAACAAACCTGTAAATGCTCGTTCTGATTCTGTGCCATCAACTGTATTGCGAAGCTTTAAACCTTCAACCTTGTCGGCACCAAGAACATCAATCACTTCTGTATTCCATAAAAATTCAATCTTAGGATTATTTTTTGCGCGCTCAGCCATGATCTTTGATGCGCGTAGCTCACCGCGACGATGAATTAAAACAACTTTGTCTGCAAAACGTGTTAGGAAAGTTGCTTCTTCAACTGCAGAGTCTCCCCCGCCAACAACAGCAATTGTTTGACCGCGGAAAAAGAAACCATCACATGTAGCACACCAGGAAACACCATGGCCAGATAGACGTTTTTCATTTACTAATCCAATTTCGCGGTAGGCGCTACCTGTTGCAAGAATTACAGATTTTGCTTTCACTGTATTTCCCGAACCATCCTTCAAAATCTTTACATCCCCAGATAAATCCATTTCAACAATGTCATCCGTAATCAATTCAGCACCAAAGCGCTTAGCTTGTTTACGCATACTGTCCATTAGATCTGGACCCATCACACCATCTGTAAAGCCAGGGAAGTTTTCAACCTCTGTTGTGTTCATTAGAGCGCCACCAGCTGTAACAGAGCCCTCGTAAATAATTGGATCTAACTGCGCACGCGCTGCATAAATAGCCGCTGTGTATCCAGCAGGACCTGATCCCACAATTACAACATTTCTAACGTCACTCATGATGCCCCCTAGTCCCTGAAATCTATTCGTTTTCTTCTGTTTTTGCTGAACGCCGACTCATTGAACTGCCCAGATGGCGGATCATTGAAATCTCTTCAATACGAAGCGCCTTTGCCGCCAGAATGTATGCAAAAAATGCGACCACCATCACAACTAATAGTTCCCCAGCACGGGCAGCGCGGGAAAACTCGATCTCCAAAAAGGAAATGTATTGAGTCATAACAAATAAAGGAGCCATCGCAAGCACAGATGCAATCAATAAACGAAGATGTTGACCCAGAAATTCAGATATCGGTAACTTGCCAAGATGTTTTTTCAGCAATCTCAATGTCACTAGCAAACCAATTAAGTAACTAACAGAGAATGCAGCGCCCAAACCAACTGTTATCCATTGTGTTTTCAAGAAGAACAAGAAGAGATACGACATAGCAACAGAGACAATATTTATAACCAAGATCGATATAACCTGTGTTTTTGTATCTTCAAAGGCGTTGAAACCTCTAATTAAAATAAGGTTAACGGAAAATGCAACTAATCCAAAGCTAAGCGCAGATAAAACATAGCCGATATATCGCGAATCCTCATTAGAGATACCAACAAAAATACTTTGGGTAATCAATGGACCAAATAACAAAAAGGCAACCGCGCTAGGAACTGTAATCACGCCAACTAAACGAATCGCTCTAATCAACTGGGCTTTAACTTCATCGCGCTTACCATCTAGTGCTAACTTTGAAATGTGCGGCAAGATCGCAGTAATAATTGAAATCGTGACAATTGAATACGGTAACAACAGTACGTAATAAGCATATGTATAAGGTGTGTAACCGACACCAGTCACAACACCCTCTTGAGCGCTGCGAACCGCGGCAGCTGTCGCGACATTGACTGTTACTAAGTAACCAAGTTGAGAGATCAAAACATAAACAAGTGTCCAGCCAGCCAAATTAAATGATTTTCCTAAACCAGAGACACCAAGCCTTGGCTTTATGGACACGCCAAGTTTTTTAATAACCGGAACTAAGACCAATGCCTGAACAACAACGGAAAAAGTTGTTCCCCAACCTAACAACGCCACTTGGTTTGAGGTAATTGAGGCGATATCAATTCCTGGGGAAAAGAGTAAAAACCCACCAAATAATGCGATTCCTACAATGTTATTGGCAATTGGAGCCCACATAAGCGGGCCAAATGAACCGCGGGCGTTAGCGACTTGGCCTAACATCGTAAATAACCCTAGGAAAAAGATTTGTGGCAGACAGTACCTGGTGAATGCGATTGCAATCTCTTGTTCTCTTTCAAAACCAGCTGTGAAAAACTCTGGTGCGTACAAACGCACTAATGCTGGAGCAAAAAACATACCAAGTGAAACTAGAACAAGAAGAATTAGGGAGATTGTTGTAATTAAGCGTGACGCAAAATCATCTCCGCCATCTTCGTGATCAAAGGATCTAACCAATTGAGGAATAAAGATTGCGGTTAGTGCGCCACCGACAAGCAAGTTATACAAAATATTAGGCATTGTGTTTGCAACGTTGTATGTGTCTGCAAGCAAGGTTGTTCCTAAGACAGCAACAATTAAAATACCACGCACAAATCCTGTAATACGAGAAATAATTGTGCCTAGAGCCATGATGCCTGATGCACGATAGAGATCATTAGATTTCATTTAGCCCTCTTTCGTACTCGACGGACACTTTGCGCCACTGCTGCCAATAGAAGAAGTATGGCCGCGCCAGTGGTAAACCAGGTCACACGCGGGTCAATAACAGTTGAATTTAAATTTAGTGTCGCTTCAGGGACGATTTCATTGCCTTCACTATCTGTAATCAATGCCAAAACGGATGTTTGGCCCGGTGCGATTACATCTACAGTCATTTCCAGCTGCAATTTAGATTGTGCTGGAATTGTTACACCCTCAAAACTATCTACCACTACACGGGAATTGAATGGAAGCATTGAAATATCTATCGTCACATCAGAATCAAACTCATTAATGACTGTTACAGGTAACTTAACTTTAGATGTAGTGATCTGATATTTACCGCTATTAATGCGTAATTTATTAACCATCGCTTTAACTGTGGCACTGGCACTAGAGGAATAAAAATCACGCCCATCCTTAGTGAGCTGCGGGGACAATAACTTTGATAACTGGGCTCGCAATGTGAGTAATTGCGCGTCTGTTACAACCCTGGATAGTTTTGTCAAAGCTTTACGATTATCACCGTAGGCCTTTCGTAATGTGTTACTAAGTTGCGATTTACCTGTACTCCAACCACCATTTGGATCACTTCGAACTTCGCGACCAAGGGCAGCCTCAAGTTGTGATTTACCAAAGGCATAATATTTCTTTAATTCACTTGGGGCTAAACGTTGTGCAAGCGATACATCTGGATTTCCATATGCAAGTGCAACTACTTCTTGACCAAAGGTAATATCCCGAAGTTGCTGTAACCAAGCGGCTGCAATTTCTTGCCCGGCAGGGGCTGCATCATTTGCAAGCGTGTAGTCACCAGTCATTGCAATAACTTCATCAACTAGAGAAGCATCTATAACCCAAATTTTGTCATTTACTCGTGGCGTAAAGACCAGTGCTCCCAGAGACCCTGAAGGTGTTAACTCTTGAGCCAAATCATCAGTTCGGAACTCTCCTGTGAATGTTTGATGAGCCATTGATGTAATTCGCACAATTGGGCTAGCTGCTTGTGCGGGCGACAAAGGCAAGACGACCAAAAACATTATCAAGAAGGTAATTAATTTTTTCATTGTGTTAACTCCGCAGATCTGGCAATCAACTTCTTTTCGTCGGGGTAAGCCAGTCGGTCAACAATTTCAGATAATGGAAACCATGAAACCTCATCCACTTCACTTTCTTGTGCAAGCAAAGTTCCACCAACTTCGGTAAACATAAAGTGATGGACAGTTTTGTGAATTCGTTTTCCGCCGGCCATGAACCAAAAATCAATTACCCCCAAAGATTTGGTAATAGTTGAGGTAATTCCTGTTTCTTCAGCAACTTCGCGAATAGCTGCTTGTTCGGGAGTTTCACCTTCTTCGATATGTCCCTTAGGTAAAGACCACAAAACACGTTTACCAGTTGCATCCTTGTGGTCGTAACGGCCGATCAGTAATCCCATAGTTCCGGTTGTATCAACGACCAATCCGCCAGCACTGACCTCATCAACACGTTTTGCGTATGGACGTTTTGCGTCAGGGCGTTTTGCGTCAGGGCGTTTCGATTGAGCGCTCTTCTGAGCAGTGTTGTGAGTCTGTGGTTGTGGGCCGCGATTACCGGAGCGCTTACGCTTCCGCTTTTTCTTCGTACCTTCGCTGCCCGCACCAGGTGCCGGGATCATGGAGTAAGGGTAGTGCTTTAACCTTACTTATTGTGAGTACAGCATTAGGCGCCGCAGGAGAGTTAGCGATCCGTTCATTAATTGAACGAGCACCGCTAGCGAGCTCCTTAGCCCAAGCCTTTAAGGCCAAGGGGTTTACCTTGGCATTGGTTGGCGGACCTGTGCGCGATGCAATTTTAGGGCGTCTTGGAAATGATTTAGATTTCACAACAAATGCGCACCCATTAGAAACAAAAAAGATTTTGCAAGAGTGGGCAGAAAATATTTGGGACACAGGAATTGCATTTGGCACAGTTGCAGGAAAACGCGGTGACACAACTGTTGAGGTAACAACATATCGCACCGAAAGTTATGATCCTGATTCTCGTAAACCAGAAGTCGAGTACGGAGACACAATCGATGGTGATTTATCGCGTCGCGATTTCACTGTTAATTCGATGGCACTTGAATTAACTGGAGAAAAACCAGAGTTCATTGATCCATTCAATGGTTTACAAGATTTAGCTGCAAAGGTTTTGCGAACACCAGGCAAACCCGGTGATTCTTTCAATGATGACCCCTTGCGAATGATGCGCGCTGCACGTTTTGCATCGCAATTAGGTTTTGATATCGCACCCGAAGTCATTGCATCAATGAAAGATTTATCCCATCGCATCAGCATTATTTCAGCCGAACGTATCCGTGATGAATTTACAAAGATTTTAATGTCACCTAACCCACGCACAGGCATAACACTGTTAGTTGATACAGGTCTTGCAGATTTAGTTGTGCCAGAAATTCCAAAGTTGCGCCTTGAGGTAGATGAGCACCATCATCATAAAGATGTGTATGAGCATTCAATAACAGTGCTAGAACAGGCGATTGAACATGAAGATCGCTTAGGTGGCCCAAACCTTGTTATCCGACTTGCCGCTTTATTACATGACATTGGAAAACCTAAGACCCGCGCATTTATTGAAGGCGGTGGAGTTTCTTTCCATCACCATGAAGTAGTTGGTGCGCGCCTAGCAAAGAAGCGTTTAGAAGCGTTGCGCTTTGATAATGACACCGTTGATGCGGTGGAGCTATTAACAACATTACACCTTCGTTTTCATGGTTATGGTGAAGGCGAA
>JBILJK010000049.1:0-6820 GCA_044377285.1 Candidatus Planktophila sp. | reverse complement strand
TGCTGGGTAATTTTCAAGATCTTTGATTGTGATTACATCTTTAAATATGTTTTGTGCTTGACCCGGTAACACGATTGCAAAAGGCAAAGGAGCAATAGTTGCCAGTGCAAAAAAAATACCTAGAACCGCTGTAGCAACTTTAGGAAGGGGTGAAAATCGCACAGTTACTCTGGAACTAGTTTGCGTCCGGACGAATCACTGAAATGCGTGAAGGCTTTTGTGTTTCAGGGGCAGATTCGGGTTCAATTGAATCTGGCAAATCTTCAGCCACATCGCGGGCTTGTGTATCGCGCAGAGAATCCTGAAAACGCTGGAACTGGCCAACAGAACGTTGGGTCTCTTGCTGGAACTTTCCTTGGAACTTAGAGACCCATGTGACATAGCCAAGTGCACCGATTAATCCCATAGCGGGCACAACCCACCAGATGAGAGCCGAGAATGCGTTGGACATGTCCGTACTGTACTCGTTTGCCAGGGTCGCGGCACGATCAGAAGGGTGCCCTCAAAGACGGTGATAAAACTGTGATTAAAGTGAAACTAAATGACATGCACAATTGTTCCAATGCTGGGAGGATTTAACTATGACGCCATTTGGTTTCAATCCAGGAGATTCAGAGGACTCTAACGAGCCCGTTGATTTTGCTGCCATGATGGAACAGATGCAACGACAGATTCAAGAACAGTTTTCAAAGCTTGGAATGAATGCTCCTGGATTTACTGGATCATCTGAACCATTGCCAAAAAACATTGTTAGAGACACTGCAAAGAAATTTACAACCGCTCAAGGTTCTTCTCCTGTTGGGGCAAATGATGTTGCAGAGATCGAACAAGCATTTTCGATTGCAGAGCTATGGCTTGATGAAGCAACTTTTTTCCCAAAGTCTCCAAACACCGGAAATGTTGCCCTAGCCCGCACTGACTGGGTTGATACAACGTTGGCTGGATGGCAAACATCAGTTGAGCCTTTAGCAATGGGTTTATCCTCAGCGATTGGTGAATTGATAAACCAGGCTTCATTTGGAGAAGGCGAAGGGCCTGAAACTCCTGCAGATGAACAATCTGCGATGCAGATTCCGGTTGGGATGATTTCAGCGCTTCTTAACTCATTTATTGGCTCACTCATTGCAACGCAGTTAGGTCAAGCTATTGGTGGATTATCAGGAAAGGTCACTGGTGCTCATGATGTGGGCCTTCCGCTTGTCGATTCTGCCTATCCAACACTTGTTCCACAAAACATTAAGGAATGGGCTACAGATTTAGATATTCCAATGGATGAGGTTCGAATCTTCCATGCATTACGTGAAGCAGCAGTTGCACGTTTATTTGCACACAATCCGTGGTTGGTCTCATATATCCGAACCGCAATTACTGAATACGGTAAGGGAATCAACATTGATTTGGATGCGATTCAAGATCAAGCACAACGTGCATTTGAATCAGGTAACGGATTTGATCCATCAAATCCTGAAAGCTTCAGCATTGCGCTTAATGAAGGAATCTTTACTCCACAGGAATCACCCGCACAGCGCGCTGCCTTAACTAAATTAGAAACTGTTCTAGCGCTCATTGATGGTTGGAGCGAAGAAGTTGTTGCAATAGCTGCAGGGGATCGTTTACCAAATATTGCAGCGCTTCAGGAAACCCTGCGCCGACGTCGTGCAACATCTGCGCCAGCACAACAGTTGTTTTCATCGATGCTTGGTTTGCAGGTTTCTCCGCGGCTTGCCCGTGAAGCAGCTGTGTTTTGGAAAAAAGTTCGTGAACTTAAAGATGTTGAATCGCGCGATCACATCTGGAGCGGAATTCTTCCTACCGCCGAAGATTTGCTGACACCTGAGAGTTTCATGAAGAGTTTAGAGATTCCTGATGATTTGTCGGGATTGATCTAGTTCATCCAACAATCGTCTAGTTCATCCAACAATCGCCTGGAAATAGAAAAGCGAACTCCCCGGTCACTTGCTCTAAATCAGCCTTCCCCTTGCTGATGTAGAACTGTTATCCGAGGAGTTCGTAGTCGTAAAGTAATTCTTTGACATGGGTTTATCAACTCGGCAACCCGTTGACAAAGGTTTATTTATTGAGGTAGTACAGTTTTATTTGCCGGCCCCTTTTATGTACATGGACAAGACTCGCACCCTTAAATGATGAATCTCTCAAGGTTTAGTTGAGAGATGACATAACATTTCAGAGTGAACGATTGCGATGAGACCAACGGATTTCTAGAGCCATCCTTGGTTGAAGCAACTCTTGAGGAGCACACCCTTCCTGGAATCTCGGAGGGCGAGATTATTGTGATCAGATCTACTCGCCGAAAGAAAAATATCTCCGCTTATCGCCAGGGAGGTCGAATAGTTGTCTCAATTCCGGCCCGCATGAGTAAAGCTGATGAGCGCGCCATGGTTCCTGAGATGGTGGCCAAGATCCGTGCTCAAGAGGCAGCGGCGACAATGAGCGAGGAAAGCCTTTCTCATCGGGTGGGCGAACTGTTAAGTGAGCTTGCTCCAGAAATCACCGCCCGACCAATGTCAGTGAACTGGCGGGCGATGCGCGAGCGCTGGGGCTCATGTACTGGAATTGACCGCTCAATTCGGATCTCCGATCGCCTCAAGGGCGCTCCCGAGTATGTCCTGGACTACGTCCTATTTCATGAGGCTATCCACCTGCAGTTCTTTGACCATGGCCCTGAATTTAAGGAGCGGCTGGCCCGTTTCCCCGAGGAAGGGATGGCTGAGGCGTATTTGAGCGGGTATGAGGCGGCTGAAAACGCGCTCGCCGCCCCAGAAGCCCTAAAAAAACTCCTAAATAAAGGTGCCTAGATACGCTCATATAAGCGTGTTGGCGAGTAACCTCATACACGAACGCCTGCCCCACACGGGGAGCAATCCCGATGGGATCGCAAGCGTCGATAGGAGGAAAAGAATGACTGCAGAGACATACAAAGGTGACGCTTACTGCGTTAAGTGCAAAGAGAAGCGTGATTTCGAAGGAACTGTAAAGGTTTCTGACTCTGGTCGTCGCATGGCACAAGGCATCTGCCCAGTGTGTGGCACCAAGGTCAATCGCATTCTTGGCAAAGCACAGTAATTAAATTTCGTTTCGCGTAGGTGAGTTCTACTTCACCTGCGAACGTCTAGCGTTATGAAAGGCCCTCGTACTTAACGGTGCGGGGGTCTTTTGTTTGCCACCTCACTTGGTTCATCATTGCCTTGCTACCCGCAGAATTCCTATGTCGGTGGCTATCAGTGACCTACCCATACCTAAGCGCACTGAATTCAACCGGACTCCACAGCTTCTAAGGCTCAAGAAGTGGAACGCGCTCGCAATGAGCATCCTTCGACACATGAGCACACAACCCACATCCACACAACCCACATCCACGACAGCAGAACAAGCACTTCAAAGCGCAGTTGAGAAAAGTACGCAACGTATTACACGTAGATACATCAAAGGTTCTCGCCCAGCACGCGTAACTCGAATTTCCATCGAGAGTGCAAACATTGATGCAATTGATGTTTCTAAACCACGACTTAAGCAAGGGGTACATATAAGTCAACCCGATACAGAGCATGAAAATTCCCTAATCATTGCCTCTGCTCATTACGCAATTTCAATCAATCATCCTGGAGCTCGTGCAATCATCGCAAAATTTGACGGACAACATTGCGCTGCTGACATTAGCTCTGAAATAGATGCACCAATAGATGTTGTACAAAAAGTTATTGATCAACTAGCAATTTCTCAATTACTAGACATCACAACTTCAAAAATCCGATTACATAATCGTTTTCAATCACCCATTGCCCAGCGTGCAGCTAACACCGAAGATCAAAGTAATGACGCATCGTTTAAACAGTTGCAATTACGAATGTCCTCTGAGCTAAGTCAGAGCACGTGGATAGATGGAGTGATTGATGGCGGCGTTGAAATTTTGTCAGCGCGACAAAACTTTGGAGTTGAGATTCATGGTGAAAACCGTTTGGCGACCTTGATTTACGCTGCTTTATTAGCAAGTGGGGTAACTAATACAAAGTTTTCAATTGCATCGCACAGAGAGTTAAATTCAATCGGCGATAGCGACTTGGGAACAGGTGTCTTGAGAATTAGTGATTTCGGACTTAATTACAAATCACGAATCGAAGAGTTAACAAGGGAGTGGTCACTCTTTCCAACTGCATCAAAAAATGTTAAGGGAACAATTACTTCGCCCATTCCCGAAAAGAATGTTCGCGTCATAGTTGGCCCTCACAACCCGCAATTGATCGAGCAGTTAATGAGAGATCGACTGGACCACTTATTCGTAGGCGAAGTCCTGGGGGGAGCTGCATACGCCGGCCCCTTGGTGAAGCCGGGCAAGACCCCTTGTATGCATTGTCTTGAGATAGGCAAGACAGAACGTAACGGAACTGAACAATTGGTTCCACTGGCTGCGCATAATCGTGACCTTCCTGTTGCAATTTCTTATCAAATTGCAGGAACTATCGTGCGAGCAATATTGCAGTTAATAGATACCGGCACATCCGAACTGACAGGAGCACAAATGTGCTTTGACTACACAACGCCTATCCATCGTGAGCCAGTCAGATTTGCTCGACACCCGCATTGCAAGTGCCAATGGAGCGAAGCAGTTATCCACACCAGCTGAATAGCAATCTTAATTCCCCTCATAACTTTACGAGAATTCTCATACTTCAAGGAAATATAGATAAGCAAGAATCACTCATCACCACATAAACAGGAGGAACAATGAACACAATTACAGAACGCGCAGTACGAGCAGAACTGAAATTCCGGGACCAACTCATTAAGGCACACGATTCATTTTTTGCTCGATTGAAAGATGATCGAGGAGATGTACCAGGATGGGTGCTTGTTGTGTTGATGACAACGGGATTGGTAACTGCAATTTGGACAATAGCGGCTCCACGATTAACAGCGATACTAAAAGATTCACTGGATTCAATGAATGGAATTCGTTAGAGGCGCATGATGAGTACCTTCTCATTCCCGATCAGTAGGCCTAGAGAAAGCATTGTCAAAGACAGTGTTGACATCGATACTCCGGGACAGAAACCCGCGCAGGCATCCTCAATTCGAAAACGCGGATCAAGTTTTTTGCACGTATTGCGCAAGGAAGATGGCAATGTTGAAAGCGCCCTCGTTCTAATTCCGATGTTGATCCTTTTCCTTGTTGGGGTGCAACTAATTATTGCAACCAATATTCGAAACACCGAGATGGCTTTAGCCCAAGGAGATGCCTCTGCACGTGCTATTTCACATCAATATCAGTCGGGCGATGAAGTACTTGAATTAGGAGGTCGGATAGAAAAGATTCAAATTCTTGTGACGCATCGTCGCCGCACACTTCCACAAATGGTTCCTGGATTAGTTGCCCTTATGGGGGGCAATCCGGTGTCTGATGTTGTTGGGATCGCGGTTATCGAACCGATCAATCCCTAGACAGTGAAAGGCACTAGATCATGAAAGGCACTAGATCATGAAAGCAGTTATGAAATTGAGGGCCAGACTGAACTCTGAATCCGGCAGCGCTATCGTTGAATTTGTTGCGCTAGCGATTCCTCTGTTTATCCCAGTCTTTATTTATCTAAACCATTTTTCAGGTGTTAGCGTCAATCAAGAGATTGCACGGTCCATGGCTCGAGAAGTTCTGCGTGTTTATGTGATCAGCGACGGTGATTCAGCAGCTCGTGACCTTTCGGGTAAGGCCACACAGTTACTTGCCCGACAATGGAACCTCACTGAATCTGAAGTCGCGTCATTGCGGACACAGTTGGATTGCACAAAATTTCCATGTTTGTCAGCTAACGGACGAATCAAATTAACCATCTCATTCACTGATGAAGAAACCGGTCGATCAATTTCTTCAAGTGCGCAACAACATCTAAGCCCGTGGATTTCATGAGTATTGGAAAATTCCGACATCAAATCCGACGGCATGTCAGCGGATTAAGATCCCAAGAAAGCGACTCTGGATCCATTGCTGTAATTGTCATCGGACTGTTTGTTATTACTGTTGCTTCCCTAATGGTGATTACGGATGTATCAACGGTAATTGTCGCAAAACGATCTTTGGCGCAAGCAACTGAAGCAGCTGCCCAACGCGGTGTTCATACCTTGGATAAAGCCAGCTACTACCAAGGTAAAGGCACCATTTTTACTGTCCCAATGGCGATTGCAACAAAACGGGCACACCCTGTTATTCCAATTGATTGCAACCGAGGCGGATTAGAAGTCCTGCTGGAACTACATTCATGGAGTAATGATGAAACAGATTTAAAGTGGCATCAGCTAAAGGGAATACAACTAACCGATTACCAATGTGATGGGCAATCATTGGCTATAGAAACACGATCAGAAGTTAACTTACCTTTTCGGGTTCCATTTTCATCAATAGATTCAGTGTCTTTAACTGCGTCAGCTGGAACCACTAATCAGGTTCAAGAAGGCTTCTATCTATTCGGAATTCGCTTGCACTAGTAGGCACGGGTATCCTTGGCGCATGGCCGCACGCGAATATCACTTAGAGATTGACGCGGTTGATGCGACCCTTGTTTCAATCGAAAAAGTCTTGGATCTGCCAAAACTTCGCAAGCAAGCTGATGAATTAGAAGTTGAAGCCGGGGTTCCTAACCTTTGGGATGACCCAGAGGCTGCGCAAAAGATCACAAGCCGTTTATCTCGCGTTCAATCCGTAATTGCCAAACTTTCTGGACTGCGTCAACGTGTTGAAGATCTATCTATCCTTTTTGAGTTAGCGGCAGGTGAACCAGGTGGAATGCAGGATGCCGAAAATGAACTGGAT
>JBILJK010000056.1:0-6114 GCA_044377285.1 Candidatus Planktophila sp. | reverse complement strand
CTTTTGCGCCAAGCTCTTTTGCAAGCAACGCCGCACCTGATAAAAGCACAGCATCACTTGGTGCTTCAGATGTTCGTGTCTCTCGTGCTGCCGGAGTATTGGTATCAATCGAAGGATCAACAACCACTGCAATCTTTCGATCCAACCCCACCACATCAATAAATGCGTTGCGCAGAATCACATCAGATTCAGAACGTTCAAAACTTTCCTTTGCGCCAGCATTAACAATGCCAATTGTGATCGCGCTTTCATCAACGCTAAGCACCTGCGCACTTGCCGACAACAGCGACCAAGTCAGTCTGCGACGCTTCTTTACATCTTCAATAACATCCGGCCACGCACGTCTAAGCGCGGCAATATCGAATGCACCATGTGCGGGGGACGCCTTTGGCTTTTCAGGGGCCGGTGTTGCAACAACTTCATCTTTAGAAGGAGTGATGTCAGAAACCGACTGAGTGGAGGTTGCTTTTTCTTTTGGCTCCACGGCTCGTGTTTCTGAAGAACGACTGGATGCAACGGAAGCTGTCGTAAGCGGAGCAATATTTTCAGCACGCTCAAGACGCTCAATACGGGAAAGCATTCCTGCCTCGGTGTTGTCCCCAATTGGCAACAAAATGCGCCCACATATGAGTTCCAAGATTAAGCGCGGCGCAGTAGCCCCACGCATTTGAGTCAAACCCTCTGCCGCAATATCTGCCGCGCGTGAAAGATTTGCAGTTCCAATTCTGTTTGCCTGATTACGCATACGTTCCATTTGATCATCGGGCATATCGCGCAAAATTGAATTAGCAGTCGAATCCTTCAGCGCATCAACAATCATTAAGTCGCGAATGCGTTCCAACATATCGCTAGTGAATCTGCGTGGATCATGTCCTGATTCGATGACGCGATCAATTGTCTTAAACAGCGTTGCACCATCATGTGCGGCAATGGCATCGATTGCATCATCTAATAACGCGCCATCTGTAAAGCCAAGTAACTGAATTGCAATTTCGTAGCTAACACCATCTTTACCAGCACCAGCTAATAGCTGACCCAAGACAGAAAGTGCGTCACGAACTGATCCACCAGATGCTCGAACAACAAGTGGAATTACACCTTTATCAACTTTAACGCCTTCAGAGTTACACACCTTTTCTAGGTGCGCAGCCAATGTTCCTGGTGGAACTAGACGAAATGGATAGTGGTGTGTACGAGAACGAATAGTTGCAATTAACTTATCTGGTTCAGTTGTCGCAAAGATGAAAATTACATGTGCAGGTGGCTCTTCAACAACTTTTAGTAATGCATTGGCCGCACCCGGTCCAAGCTGATGTGCTTCGTCAATGATGTAAATCTTGTAACGACTTTGTACTGGTGCAAAAAATGCTTTATCGCGAAGATCGCGCGCATCATCTACTAAACCGTGGGTCGCAGCATCTAGTTCAATAACATCTAAAGACCCTGGGCCGTTCGCAACTAAATCTTTACATGATTGACAATCACCACATGGGTTAGGTGTTGGGCCTTTTTCGCAGTTAAGCGAGCGCGCCATGATTCGTGCGCTAGAAGTTTTTCCGCAACCCCGTGGACCACTAAATAAATATGCGTGGTGTGTGCGACCTGATTCCAAAGCATTTGAAAGTGGAACAGTTACATGTTCTTGCCCGATGACATCTGCAAAAACAGAGGGACGATATTTACGATACAAAGCTAATGACATCGCCTGCTCCTCTACTGTTCGTCGCGCCCATTTTCTTACCTGCACACCCTATTAAAAGGACCCCTCGCACACCCGCCAGAGCGGACCTACCCTTGCTGCATTCCTGCCCTGGGGGAGTTCAGTACGGTAACGCCGTACGAGGGATCTGGCGTAATCATAGTTACAGCCACCGATAGAGTTCACCTCCTCGGGAGGATTCGCATAGCGGCCGAGTGCGCACGCTTGGAAAGCGTGTATAGGGCAACCTATCGAGGGTTCAAATCCCTCATCCTCCGCCAGATAGCTGAGTTCAGAGTTTGGACATTTTGGCACGCCTGGGGATAACCCGATTAAACAAGTCAGCATGTTTGTCTAGTTTCAAAATATGCCTATAACAATCCCTAAGCCAATTTTGATAATGCCTAAAGTCCCAAGCCTTCTAGTTGTCGGGCTATTAGCTGCTCAGTTCCTAGTCCTTCAAATCACACACAGCCCTGAACCAAATTGCACCTTAAACATTGAGAGACCGCACTATTCAACGAGTTTATATGAAAATCAAAATGTAGATGCAGTTAAATTAAATATCACTACAACCTGTAACGTCTCTCAGAAATATACGCAACTAAGTGCAGATATTCAGAAAATTCAGAATAATCGTGAAGTCACGGCCTACTCCTTTGAAAATGAAAGAAGGGCTTCAACCACCAAGACGCCTAATGTGGTTACCTTCAAAGACTTGTTTGCTCCCTGTAAAAAGGGCGTCTCTGCCTCTTATCGTGGTATCGCCCAAGGTTATGTTTACTTAGAAGGTGGTAAAAAAGTAACCGTGAAGGGAGACTCAGGAAAATTTGTAGCGGCAGAGTGCTTGATAGGTGCACAATAAAGGTGTGAGTTATTTTGAGGAGTGCTTAACATCAGGTGGTCTTCTGTTCCAAGAGGAACGAAGAGGGCTGTATAAGTACCTGCTGGAAATAAACAGAGACTTTTATGCTAACCAAGCTCACATAGTTCTGGACAAAGGAATTGCAATTAGAAGTATCGCGAACGGCGAGGCAACTTTTATCCTTAAGGATAGAAAAGTGAATTACTCGGCAAGGAAGTTGAAATCTGATGAAATTCAATCTGAAGTTAGAGAAATCAAGTTAACCAGAGTTAAGTCACACAACATTAGAAAACTACAGAAGTTTTTTGCACAGTGCGATGTCGATGTAATTACTAACTACCCTCGTCCCGGAAATGTGCCGAGCGAAGACTCCGGGTATGGCTTTAATACATACCCTTATTACACGCTTGCCTATTATGCCAATGGGAGAAACTACCTAAAGGGGCTGGTTAAAAAACTTACGACAAGTGACAAAGAAATTCTCACAAAACTTCGAACTCTGTAAGAAAGTTAGATCTCGACGCCAATGAATTTGGTCTGCAAGAACTCGTGAATTCCATCGAAGCCACCTTCGCGGCCTAACCCTGATTGCTTCACGCCTCCAAATGGTGCTGCTGGATCTGAGATAACGCCCTTATTGATCGCAACCATTCCTGATTCCATTGCCTCTGCTGTGCGTAATGCGCGCGTCAGGTTAGAAGAGAAAACATAACTAATGAGACCAAATTCGGTGTCATTAGCCATTTCGATTCCTTCTTCATCGGTATCAAAAATAACTATCGGCGCAACTGGACCAAAGATTTCATGAAGCAGGATTGGATTATCATTTTCAACGATCAAAACTGTTGCTGGGTAAAAAGCGCCTTCACCTTCAGGCTTGACTCCACCAACTTGAACCTTTGCACCAGCTGCGATTGATTCATCGACGATGTCGGCAATCTTGTTGCGCTCCTTCATTGAAACATAGGCACCAAGTGTTGTTGTGGCTTCTGTTCCGCGGCCCATAACGTATGAGCTCATGGACTTTGTCATCTCTGCAATAAATTTATCTGCGATCCCGCGTTGAACAAATATGCGATTTGCAGATGTACATGCAGCACCACCATTACGCATCTTTGCCAGTGAAAGTTGCGGAATCGTGACCGCTAGATCCGCATCATCATGAATAACAACTTGTGCATTTCCACCAAGCTCCATTGAGCAGCGAATAACCCGGTCGGCTGCCTCTTTGAGAAGGATGCGACCAACTTCTGTCGAACCTGTAAAAGAAAGATTCTTAACACGTGGATCATGCAACATCTTTGAAATTGCAGGACCTGTTTTTTCTGGAAGAACTAAATTCAGAACTCCCTTTGGCAATCCGGCGCGTTCCATCAAATCAACGATGTACATAGCGGTCAGTGGAGTTTCGCCCGCTGGCTTTAAAATCATTGTGCAGCCGGCAGCAACTGCTGGGCCAATCTTGCGGGTGGCCATTCCTGCTGGGAAGTTCCACGGAGTAATAAGAATTGAAACACCAATTGGTTCGTGTGAAACAAGGATGCGCTTATCCCCTGATGGAGATTTGCGGAAATCACCAGGTGTGCGAACTGCTTCTTCTGCAAACCAGCGGAAAAATTCAGCGGCGTATGCGGCTTCACCGCGAGCATCTGGAATCGCTTTTCCGTTTTCGCGGGAAATCAATTGAGCAATCACTTCATTTTCTGCCGTCATTAATTCAAATGCTTTACGCAAAATTTCTGAGCGATAACGTGGAGCTGTCTTTGCCCACGCCTTGGCTGCTGTATCGGCAGCTGCAATTGCAGCATCACAGTGGGCATCTCCGGCTAGGGCTACTTCGGCAATTACTGAACCGTCGCTTGGATCGTAAACAGGTAACTTTCCAATTCCATCAACCCACTGGCCATCGATATATAACTGTGTATGCATAGCCTGAAGCATACGCTTTACGCTTAAAACAGTGAAGACGGAAGGCTTTCAGGTAGAGTGATGCTTATTAAATTGCAGTAAATGCAATAAAAAGAGGAGTTTTGAGTGCCTAAGTCGTGGACCGATGATGCGCCAGTCCCTGAAGTTTTAAAGGATCACGCACACCTTAAGGACTCTTTTTTCTACACGATTAAGCGTCGCTTGTTGGGAAATCCGCTTAACCGCCACTCGTTGGGGCATCAACGCCTCAGTAAGCGTTATGCATTAGGAATACTTTCCTCTGACTGTATTTCATCGTCGGCTTATGGTTCTGAACAAATTTTGATTGCTCTTCTTCCTGCATTTGGTTTAGCTGCTTTTGCAATCTTGATGCCAATGACAGCTGTTGTTTTAGTAATTCTGCTCATTATTACCCTGTCATACCGGGATGTAATTAATGTCTATACAAAAGTTGGTGGGGCATACATTGTTTCGCGGGATAACTTTGGCCCTGTAGTCGCACAAATAGCTGCGGTTGCTTTGATGCTTGATTACATTGTTACCGTTGCAATTCAATCTGCAGCAGGTGTTGCAGCGATTATTTCAACATTCCCATCACTGCATGATTACAAGATTCCTATGATTTTAGTTGTCATTGTTTTGCTTACATATGGAAACCTTCGTGGAGTGAAAGAAGCTGGTAAAGCTTTCGCTCTACCTACCTATTTCTTCGTTGGCTGTATGTTTATTGTTTTCTCAGTTGGTTTATATAAGCAGTTCAACGGAACATTGATTCAACTGAGCGTTGAACAACCAGGTGCAATTGAGATCGGGCAAGAGCAAGGCCTTCTCACCTTCGCAGCAATCTTCATTTTGCTACGTGCTTTTGCAAACGGTGGATCATCTTTAACTGGCTTAGAGGCAATATCTGACGGTGTTGCATTGTTTAAGACGCCAGAGCATGTAAATGCACGCAGAACTTTGTACATCATGAGCACATTGCTTGGAACACTAGTTCTTGGCGTTTCTTGGTTTGCCCACAAAATTCACGCTATTCCATATGAATCTGGCACCCCAACGGTTATTTCTCAGATCGCCAAAGCCATCATGGGAGATGGCGCTGTTGGTCAAATTATGTTCGTGATGGTTCAGCTTGCAACAATGCTTATCTTGTTTGCTGGCGCAAACACGACCTATAGCGCATTTCCTATTTTGGTAAACTTTGTTGCCGCTGATGGATATTTGCCCCGCCAGTTAACAAAGCGTGGCCACCGCTTAGCTTTCTCTAATGGAATCTTGCTCCTAGCAGGTGGCGGAATTTTCTTAGTGTTGATTACTGCAGGCTCTGTAGAACACTTAGTTGCTTTCTACGCGCTCGGTGTTTTTACAGGTTTTACGTTGGCAGGATTTGGAATGACCCGCCATGCGCTGCGTAATAAAACAGGACAATGGCGAGCAAAGGTATTTATTAATGGCTTGGCCGGCAGCATCTCTTTAGTTGTTGTAATTATTTTCTCCGTTGTAAAATTTACACAAGGTGCATGGTTAGTTTTAATTACGGCACCAATAATGGTTGTTGCTTTCTTGCGTTTGCGACGCCAATACACCCGTGAACAAGAAGCACTAGTTGTTAAACAACATC
>JBILJK010000005.1:0-23993 GCA_044377285.1 Candidatus Planktophila sp. | reverse complement strand
TTGTCATTTGAGGATGCAACAACAGTTTCAGTAAGGGATCTGTAATCAGATGTCATTCGTCAAACGCTTGGTTCAGCTAGATGTCGACTCCACTTTTATTCAGCAAGAAGCTATCGAACTGCTAGCTACAAAGGCCGGTGTATTGGAGAAAGTATCAGCCATTACTGATTCGGCGATGCGTGGTGAATTGGATTTCGAACAGAGCTTACGAGCCAGAGTGAGTCTTCTTAAGGACTTGCCGGAATCTGTATTAGCCGAAGTTCAACAAGAAATAACGCTAACTGATGGAGCTCAGGATCTAGTCAATGTCCTGCACGCTAAAGGCCATAGCGTAGCTCTGGTATCAGGTGGTTTCATCGACATCATAGAACCGATGATTCGTTCTCTATCGATTACATACTACAGAGCAAACAAACTAGAAATAATAGGTGGTGTCCTCACTGGACATTTAATCGGTCCGGTGATTGATCGCGCTGCCAAAGCTGCTGCGTTGCGTGAATTTTCTAAAACCAGTGGGGTGGATATGGAAAACACCGTGGCTATAGGTGATGGTGCAAATGATCTAGACATGATGGCGATTGCAGGTTTAAGCATTGCATTTAATGCAAAGCCCATTGTTGTTCAAGCCGCTGATCTAGTGATCACAGAACCATCTTTACGTTCAGTTATTGAATTGATTGGGTTGCAGTAATACTACAAACGACATGCGTGGATATCTGTAACCAGAATCCCTCGCGCTCCTATTGCCCATAATTCATCCATAACTTGATTCGTTTCTTTACGTAAGACCATGGCGCGAACCGCCACCCAATCCTGCTTTTGTAATGGCGAAATCGTAGGCGACTCCAAACCAGGTGTGATGGCGCAAGCTTTCTCAACAAGTTCTTTGGGAATGTCATAATCAAGCAAAACATATCGTCGCGCCGTAACTACACCTTGCAAACGACGAATCAGTATCTCGAGTTCAGCAGGTACTGCAGCATTCTTGCGTGCGATAACAACAGCCTCACTTGTCAAAATCGGATCACCGAATGTCTTCAATCCGGCTTGTCGCAAAGTATTGCCGGTGCTAACGACATCTGCGATGACATCTGCTACACCTAAACGCACACTACTTTCTACTGCGCCATCTAATCGCACGATCTGCGCCTTAATACCTAGCGCAGTCAGTGAATGTTCGACCAGACCTGGATAGGCGGTTGCAACTCGTTTGCCGGCGATGTCTTGTACCGACCAATTCTGATCTATTGGACCAGCAAAGCGAAATGTTGATGCGCCAAAATCCAAGGACAAAATCTCATCTGCATCCGCTGCGGAATCAATCAGTAGATCACGGCCAGTAATTCCCGCTTCTAACTCCCCTGATCCTACGTAAACCGCAATGTCACGAGGGCGTAGGTAATAAAATTCGACACTATTGTCATTGTCAATTAAAACAAGATCCCGAGAATCCGTGCGCTGGCGATATCCCGCCTCTTTTAATATTTGCATAGAACTGTCAGCTAATGAACCTTTATTAGGTACGGCTATTCTCAACATTTATGCTCCTAAAGAAACTTATATACATCGTTGATTGATAGCCCACGAGCAAGCATCAAAGTTTGTAGGTGATAGATCAGTTGACTGATTTCTTCGGCAAGCGCTTCATTAGATTCGTGTTCAGCAGCAAGCCACACTTCGCCCGCTTCCTCGAGAATTTTCTTGCCAATACTGTGAATACCAGCATCAAGAGCGACGACCGTACCTGAACCCTCGGGCCGAGTTAGAGCTTTTTCACTGAGCTCTGCCCACAAGCTTTCAAAGGTTTTCATGGCTTAAGTTTACTAGAGAGTCACTTACTCCCGTGCGCAGTTGCAAACTGCCGCAATGAGACCACCATTGCGGCTGGGTCAGGTGCGTTAAACACCGCGCTACCGACAACAAAGGTGTCAGCACCGGCATCTAAGGCGATCTCAATAGTCTTCATAGATATTCCACCATCTACCTGCAGCCATATAGGTCGATCACCAATCATTGTGCGCGTACGCCGGACCTTGTCCATCATCTCTTCCATAAAGCTTTGCCCACCAAAACCTGGTTCTACCGTCATGATTAGGAACATATCGACATCGTCAATCACATTCTCATAGTTAGAGATATCTGTATTCGGCTTAATTCCGAGACTAGATCGTGAACCAGCTTTGCGGATGTTTTTAAGTGTTTGAGGAATATCTCGTGTGGCTTCGGCGTGAATCGTGACAGATGCACACCCTATCTCTGCGTATTGGACAGCGATCGCATCAACATTGGCAACCATTAGATGGGCATCAACCGGCAACACAGACGTTGAAATGATTGCTGATGCAGCGTCAAAATCAAAGGTGAAATTTGGGACAAAGACATCATCCATGACATCCAAGTGCAATAGATCTGAAACTTCTGCAATCCGTTTGATTTCTTGATCCAACTGAGAGAAATCTGCATTCAAAATACTGGGAGTTATTCGAATTTCTCGACTCATGGATGAATATTAACCAATCTTCTTTCGGAACAGTGCTAAATACATCGCGTCGGTGCCGTGTTTGTGGGTCCATAAGGACATTGCACCGTCACGTGTGGCATCGTGCAGAGAAGAAGGCAAAAAATCATCCACGATTATCTGTTGTAGATCGGAATGCTTCTTTTTGATATCTGCAATTTGGATACTTGTTTCAGCCAAATGGGGTGAGCATGTTGCATAACCTATGACCCCACCAGGGTTCAGCGCCTGAATTGCAGAATCAACTAATTCGCGTTGTAATTGTGTCAACGCGCGTAAATCCTGCAATGTTCTACGCCAACGAACCTCTGGACGACGACGCAATGCTCCCAGACCTGTGCACGGAGCATCAATCAAAATTGCATCGAACTTCTCCTTCGATAAGCCAATTGCGCGTCCATCTAAAACCATAACTCGATCACCATGGACGACCTGTTTAACAAGTTCAGCACGTGCCTGTGATATTTCATTAGCCGTAAATGTGATTGCACGTTCTCTCGCGATGCTGGACAACAAAGCTGCTTTTCCACCAGGGCCCGCGCACAAATCCAGCCAGCTGCTTCCTGCGGCAACCTTAGAGAAAACTTCAGCAACAAGTTGTGAGCCCTCATCTTGTACACCGATCTTTCTAGCTTTAATCAGATCGAGAGCTCCAGGATTGCCTTTCCAATGAACACCATAGGGTGAAAAATCTGTTGGTTCTCCCCCGATGTCCACTAAATCTTGCTGCGTAGAAAAACCAGGCCATGAAACTAAGGTCGGTATGGCAGGCTCATTATTGATCTTCAGCGATGACTCAACTTCTGCCCAATCCTTTAAAAGATCGTAGTAAGCAGAAACAATCCATTCAGGATGTGAGTACGCAATTGCAAGACGTTCAACAGGATCTGAAATCTCAGTAAGAGGCATGAACCAGTCCTCTATCGAAGTACGCGTAACACTTCTTAAAAGTGCGTTCACAAAACTAGCCTTTGATTCTCCGATTCGCTTTCGCGCAACTTCTACTGTCGCAGCCACAGCGGCATGGTCCGGTATGCGCATTTCATGAATTTGATGAACGCCTAAACGGCAAATATCAACTATCCCGGGATCAACTTCAGACCAAGGTCGATCACTGATTTGAGCCAAAACCCAATCATGTTTTCCCTGCATACGTAGTGTGCCGTACAGCAACTCAGTGACAAGTGAACGATCACGATCATCAAGTTTGCTGGCGTTTAACGCTTGCGGCAAAAGCAAATTTGAATATCCTTCATTGCGATTGACCTCGGTCAGCAAATCAAATGCAAGTAACCGTGCCGCATCTGGTTTAGGCGATTTGAAGGTATTACGACGAGCTTCAACCAAAGATCTCGCCACCCGTCAATTGTGCTCCTCGTGCCCAATCAATCGCATCCATTTCCCTTTTTCCCGAAGGTATGACACGGAGAAGTTCCAATGATCCCGAACCGGTTGCAACACATACCGACTTTTCAGAAACAAAGATTTCACCTGGCTTACCTACATGCGTATCAGTTATTGATGTTGCACAGATCTTGAAGGGTTCACCCTTCCATACAGTCCATGCTCCAGGCTCGTAAGTAAAAGCACGTATGGAGTTTAAAATGACAGGTGCTTCTTCGGAGAAATCAATTTTTGCCTCGCCTTTACTGATCTTCGGTGCCATGGATGGTTCACCTACTTGATCACTAGGGGCAACTCCATTCTCAACCATCGTGAAGGTGCGATTAACTACATCAGGACCAAGATTGGCTAGATGTTGTAGTAATTCATAACTTCTCCATAAAGAATCGATAATTAATGACTGTTGGGCGAAAACAGGACCGGTGTCCATGCCTTTATCTAATTGGAACACAGAAACGCCAGTAACCGTTTCTCCATTCTCTAGCGCTCTCTGCGCAGGTGCAGCTCCTCTATATGCAGGAAGCAAAGAGAAATGAAGATTCAGGAAACCCTTCTTCGGTAAATCCAGAATATTTTGTGGAAGCAATACTCCATAACCGATTGTTAACACTAAATCCAACTCTTCAATTTTTCCGATCAAATCCTTTGGATTTTCTGGCTTAACAACTGGTATCTGATGATCATTCGCCCAATCGGCAACGACAGATTGCTTAAGAATGCGACCACGCCCAGCCGGGCGGTCAGGTTGCGTGATAATTAATCCAATTTCATGTTCGGACTGTAGTAACCAATTCAGGGTTGGTATTGCTACATCCGGAGTAGCAGCTACTCCGATACGCATTAAGAATTCCGTCCGAAAATTGTATGTGGAGAATCTTTCACCTGGATGGCTCGACCTTGTTCAGTGGCGAGATTAAACCACTCTGATTCGCGAATTTCCTTCATCGCAAGTTTACGATCTTCTGGCAATAGTTTGTCAATGAACAAGATTCCATCCAGATGATCTGTCTCGTGTTGCAAAGCACGTGCTAAAAACTCAGAACCTTCGACGGTGATGGGCTCCCCGTACATGTTGAAACCTCTTGCAACGGCTCTCATGGCTCGAGGCGTTTCATATCTAATCTCTGGAAAGGAAAGACAGCCCTCTTCGCCTTCCTGCATCTCTTCACTCAAAGTTAGTACGGGATTAATTAAGTGACCAAGTTCTTCATCTACATCCCAGACAAAAACACGCAACGGGACGCCGATTTGTGGTGCAGCTAACCCGGCACCAGGGGCATCAAGCATCGTGTCTGTTAAATCTTGCACTAGCACTCGCAATTCCTTGTCGAAATCGACTACTAAGGATGCCGGGGTTGTTAACACCGGATCTCCGAAGAATCGTATTTCTTGAATTGACATGGCGTTAGTCTAGCAATCCATTACAGCGAATATGGTTCAACTCTAAGCGTGAATAGTTCTTTCTTTGCAATACTTCTGCGTCGTTGTAGTTCATGAACCACATCTGTCAAAGCTTGCGAGTCCTTCTTGTCGGAATGTATGACAATTTTTACCTGTCCCTTTGATATTTCGGTTGGGCCGTAAATATTGGATGAATTAGGTATACGGCCCTCGACGGATGCTTTCTTGAGACCGTTGTAAATCTGCATACCGATAGTTTGGTCCATCACCAGAACGACCGAGAAAACCGACGGTGGCAGATGTAGCTCAGTGCGTTCACCTAATTCTCGCTTGAGCAATGGAGCAACATTCCATCGTGCGATCGCGGATACAACAGGATGGGAATCCTCAATTACTAAAAGCACAACGCCATCATTAGAAATCAATGAGGCAGATTCCAGGAAGAGTTCACGTGCACGCTCCTGGGTACGCAGGTCCGTGTGTGAAAAGAAGCGAACTCCATCCAAAATTACGACCGCTGCGTACCCGCCTTCTACCAGTGGCTGAGCTCCAGCTGTTGCAAGTACTAACGCCGGCTTAGGTTCTATTCGATCTTTAATTACATCACCTGCCGAAACAACAACTGGAAACTTGGGAAAAGCTCGAGATATTTCTTCGGCTGCCCGCTCGATGCCACGACCTGCTAGATATTGTTTATCACGATTACAGAAAGAACATTTCCAGTTTTGGAATGATGTACCGCAATGAACACAGGAAGGCGCTTTATTTTTTGCCAAAACAGATAATCGTCCGCCACAATCACAAGAAGCCACATTACGACAATGAGCGCACAGCAAAGCGTTCCCATAGCCTTTTCGTGGAGCGATGAACAAGACAGGACCGACATTTAGCGCTTTTTTGATCTCAGAATATATTCTTCCTGGTAGCAAAGCACCCTCATTAGGTGTGAAGGCTTTAACGTTTACTGTTTGCTTCGAATTAAGATACTTCACTTCCCTTTCCTCGATGAGTTGAGATATTTCTACCGAAGGAGAGAAACCTGTAAATATCAACTTGACAGGTTCGGCGTGAGCGCGAAGAAGAGCTATGGCTCTCGAATTCCAACCGGGTGATCGAATTTCAAAATGATCATACGATGACTCTTTATGAATGATGATGGTCGCCAAATTCCTGATTGGCGCGAGAATCGCACTTCGGGTACCAACTACGATGCAGTTTGAGCCATGAATTGCTTGCAGATAGTTTCGATATCGCTGCTCACGAGGCATGGCGGCTGTAAGTTTTAGAACCCCTACTGACACTGTTTGTAATGCAGCGATGATTAGATCCACATCTTTTTCATCAGGGGCAATGATCAAGACAGAACCTGCCTGGTGATTCTCCTTGACCAACGGGATTAGCTGCTCATGTGCCTGGATAAAAGGTGCGAGAGTTTGGAATGTTATTGATCCCTTGACGCTCTTGTGGGGATCTGGCACGCCAAAGGAAATACTCTTGTCAACGGATGCAATACGAGGAGGGATAGCTGAACGAATGAGATCCCACGGATTACATGCAAAATGGTGCGAAATCGAATCTATCAGCTGCAAACTTTGAGTTGTGGCTACGGGATGCCCGGACAAAACCTTAGTAATGCTCTTTAACTCACCCGCTCTTTCGGGTTCGGCCACACGCTCTACAACTATCCCTTCAGTTTCGCGGTTTCCAAAAGGTAATTGCACACGAACACCTACGCTGATCGAGCCAGTTATTTTTTCGGGAATCAAGTAGTCATACAACTGATCTAAATGGAAAACACCCGTATCGACTCGAACACGTGCATACGGCAAAACCAAAGCTCGAGGCCCAGAAGATGCAGGTGCAACTTCAGCCTTTAATCGAAAGAGCCTCGGCGTTGCCACCGACTACTTGATTGCGTTTTGAAGCGCTGACACGCGATCGGTTCGTTCCCATGCAAACTCAGGAAGTTCACGACCGAAGTGACCATATGCGCTAGTGAGTGAATAAATAGGACGAAGTAAATCAAGATCGCGAATGATCGCCGCTGGACGTAGATCAAAGACTGACAAAACAGCATCTTGGATTTTTGAAACCGGAACAGTTTCAGTTCCAAAGGTTTCGACAAAGACTCCAACCGGCTGAGCCTTACCAATTGCATAGGCAACTTGAACTTCGCAACGACGGGCAAGACCAGCAGCAACAACATTCTTTGCTACCCATCGCATTGCATACGCCGCTGAACGGTCAACCTTAGATGGATCTTTACCGCTAAATGCGCCTCCACCGTGTCGTGCCATTCCGCCATAGGTATCTACAATAATTTTACGGCCTGTTAATCCTGCATCTCCCATTGGGCCACCAATTACAAAACGACCTGTTGGGTTGATCAGAGTTCGTAGATCCGATTTTGGTAGATCAATGCTTGCTAGAATTGGGTCGATAACATATTCAATAACTTCTGGTGTTAACTTCTTAACAACATCTACCTCTTCGGCATGCTGACTTGAAATTACAACGGTATTTAATGCGATGGCGCGATCGCCCTCATACTCAATGGTTACCTGAGTTTTTCCATCAGGTCGCAGGTAAGGTAAAGCTCCTGATTTACGTACCTTTGTTAGTTGCTGTGCGAGAGCATGTGCTAGCCAGATTGGTAATGGCATTAACTCTTTAGTGTCATCACATGCATAACCAAACATTAAGCCCTGATCTCCGGCGCCTTGCAGATCCAATGGATCAACCGCCGAAGCAACTCGATGCTCGTAGGCATCATTGACACCTTGTGCAATATCTTGTGATTGCTGACCTATAGAGATTGACACTCCACAGCTATTTCCGTCAAAGCCTTTGTCTGACGAGTTGTACCCGATATTTAAAACAGTATCGCGAACAATTCCCATCACATCGGCATATCCATCAGTTGTTACTTCACCGGCCACATGCACCTGACCGGTAGTGATAAGAGTTTCAACCGCAACGCGGCTCTTTTTATCCTGTGATAATAATGAATCCAGAACAGCATCTGAGATCGCATCTGCAATCTTGTCTGGGTGACCTTCGGTAACTGATTCTGAAGTGAAAAGACGCTTTGACATATTTTTAACCTAACTGCCGGATGGCTTGATCAAGAAGTAAATTTCCGAGAGCGTCTTTGGAGACTTCCTTGACCGCTATATCCGCATCATTGCGTAAGAGAATGGTACCCATAGTCTGGTCTTGGCCAAAAATCGCCCCGCCAGAAACATCATTTACATAAATCAGATCTAACCCTTTTGCCTCTAGCTTCCTGCGAGCCTCTTGCAGATGATCCTTGGTTTCTGCAGCAAAGCCAATGATCAGTTGCCCATTCTTGGATGCGGCCAATGAGGCCAACAGATCGGGATTCTCTTCCAATTCAATGCTACCTAACAGCGCTTTTTTGATCTTCTCCAAGGACATTTTTTTTGGTCGTGCATCGGCGACGGCTGCACTCATGATTAGTACATCGCATAGTGGAAACTGTTGAGACAGTACCTGCTGCATATCTGCAGCGCTCTCTACTTTTGAAATCTCAATGCCGTCAAGAGTTGAAGTATCAAAATTTGCCGCAACTAAATGCACTATCGCTCCACGATCACGCGCTGCAAGAGCGATCGCTACCCCTTGTTTTCCCGATGATTTATTTCCAATAAACCGCACCGGATCAATTGCTTCACGTGTTCCACCTGCTGTTACAAGAACACGCTTACCTTTGAAATCCTGAATGTTTCCCGTCAATGCATCAAACTTTTCAAGAATTGATGGCGTTTCAGGAAAGCGGCCTGGTCCAATGTCATTACCGGTCAAGCGACCAACCTCTGGATCCATCACGATAAATCCGCGAGACCGCAATGTCTGCACATTGGCAACCGTTGCAGGATCTAGCCACATGGAAGGATGCATAGCTGGGACTAACATCTTCGGAACATCTGATGCGAGAACTAAATTTGTAAGAAGGTCATCAGCTCGACCTGCTGCTAGACGTGCGATCAAATCAGCTGTGGCAGGGGCAATCAAAAAGAAGTTCGCAGATTCTGCTAAAGCAATGTGTGGAACTGTGTGAACGTTCTCCCATACCTGCGTATTAACAGGTCGCCCAGAGAGCGCTTCCCATGTAGCTGAGCCTACAAAATTTAATGAGGAAGGAGTGGGCACGACTGTGACCGCGTACCCACGATCTTGAAGGCGCCGTAACAGTTCGCAGGATTTATATGCCGCTATTCCCCCACCAACGCCGAGTACAACTTCACGGCCCTTTAGTGACATAGAGAAGTTTTAAGCTGTTGGCTCGAGGTTTTCGATTGTAAGAAGACCTTCATTGATTTCACGAAGGGCTATTGAGAGAGGCTTTTCATGGACATGGGTTTCAACCAATGGCCCCACGTACTCAAGAAGACCTTCTCCGAGCTGTGAGTAATACGCATTGATCTGACGAGCTCGCTTTGCAGCATACAAAACTAAGCTGTACTTGGAACCGCTCTTGTCTAGAAGTTCGTCGATCGGTGGATTAGTGATTCCATCCATGGTGTACCCCGCTTCATTGATCAATACTGAATTAATAGCACCTACTAATTATGGGTTAACTCTACCAGTTTCCCGACCACGCTCTCGACCTGGTCATTTATCAGAACAACATCAAAAAATGCCGCTGCAGCGAGCTCTTCTTGAGCCAATTCCAAGCGCTCAGCCCGTCGTTCTGGGCTATCCGTCCCTCGTCCTTCCAGCCGTGCAACTAACTCTTCCCATGTAGGAGGCTCAAGAAATACCAGAATGGATTGAGGTAGGTGCGCCTTAACTTGCTTAGCACCTGCAATCTCTATCTCCAACAGAACATTCTTGCCTAGCAATAGTGCATGTTCTACCTGTTCTAGCGGAGTTCCGTAGCGATTACCTGCAAACTCTGCCCATTCTAAGAACTCATTACTTTTAATCCTGCGACTAAACTCTTCGTCACTAACAAAAAAGTAATCATGGCCTTCAACTTCATTGCTTCGAGGCTTTCTGGTTGTTGCACTTACGCTGACCCAAAAATCACTAGCCTCACGTACCTTCTTAGCAACCGTACTTTTGCCGACTCCACCTGGACCAGAAAGAACAATTAGTTTGCCTGGCTTAACTGCATGTTCCGACTTCATGAACTCCTCGCGCAACTGCTTTATTTGATGACGACCTAAGCCTTGAATTCTACGTGAAGAGGAGATGTTTAGTCGTTCCATTAGTGACTGTGCGCGCACTTTTCCGACGCCAGACATTGACTCCAACAATTCTTTAACCCGCATCTTTGCCACAGCCTCGTCATCTTTAGCAATGTCAAGAATTGTTTCAATAGAAATTTCACCATTTTTCATCTGTGCCTTCACTTCGGCACGACGTTTGCGAGAGGCCGCAGCTTTTAGCAACGCTTGACGGCGCTGCTCGGGTGTCAGCTGCGGAGGTAATCCCATATGAGAAATCTAGCCTTTAATCTAGATAAGTTCGCTAGCTATTTCAGCAGCACGCTCACGCATAGCTTTCGCACCGAGGCTCCAACTGTGAGTGATGGGACGTCCGATAACAACGAGGTTTGCACCGATTCCTATCGCCGCTTTCGGTGTCATCGTGCGTACTTGATCATCGGTCACTGACGAATCTGCGGGACGAACACCTGGAGTAATAATGATTGGAGAACTACCTACCGCACTACGAATGGCTGCGATTTCTAATGGAGAGCAGACAATTGCGCCTGCTCCTGAAGCAACGGCCAATTTGGCCAAACCGACAGCTGAATTGAGCGCATTATTGGAAAATCCAATCGTACTGACATCAGCATCTGATAACGAGGTCAAGATCGTTACCCCAGTGACATGTGTTTTTGGTGCTGCATCAACCGCCGCTTTAATCATGGCAGATCCACCAGATGCGTGCACTGTTAAATACTTTGGCGACAAATGTGACACCGCTCTTGCTGCACCACTAACTGTATGTGGAATGTCGTGAAGTTTCAGGTCCAGGAAAATATCTGCATCGGTTACATCTTTAATGGCTTTCACGCCATCGCTTCCAAAAGATAAATAGAATTCCAAGCCAAGCTTAAATACTGAAATATATTCGTGAGTCGCTTTCACCCATTCTATGGCTGTCACCAATTCTGGAGTATCAACCGCTAAAACTATCGGTGCTTTACTCATCAGGATTCTCAATCTCTGGTCGATGCGCATACCCGATGGCTTGCTTTAACGATGTGAAACCTCGATCAACAAGCAATTGCTTGAGTTCGTTCTGAATCTTCATTATTGCTGTTGGATTCCCAAAGCTTGCGGTTCCAATAGAGACTCCGCTTGCTCCAGCCAAAATCATTTCCAATGCATCCTTGCCAGTTGTAACTCCACCCATGCCTAGAATTGGAACATTAGGTAGCGCCGCATGGACTTGATAGACCGCGCGTACAGCTATAGGTCTGATAGCTGGACCAGATAAACCTCCGGTTTTTCCACCGAGATGAGGACGCATGGTGTCGACGTTAATAACCATTCCAAGAACAGTATTAATGAGCGCTAATCCATCTGCGCCCGCATCTACTACACCACGAGCAATCGATACTAGATCAGTCACATCTGGAGATAACTTCGCAATAATTGGTAGTTCTCCCCCTATGGTGCGGCGAACTCCGTCAATCACTCGACGAGATGCCTCTGGATCACATGCGAAAACTAAACCCCGATTTTCCACATTGGGACATGAAATGTTTACCTCGATTGCGCTAATGCCTGAAACAGAACGTAACTTGCGAGCTAAAGTTGAATACTCTTCTACAGTTTCTCCTGCAATTGAAACAATTATGCGAGCCTTTTGTTCAACTAAGTAAGGAATGTCTTTAGCTATGAAGGCATCAATTCCAGGGCCTTGCAGACCGATAGAATTTAACATTCCACTTGGTGTTTCGGCCATACGTGGAGTCGGCCGACCATTTCTAACCTTTGACATTACTGACTTGGTCACTACTCCACCCATTTCACGCAATGGAAAAAATTGCGCTAGCTCACGGCCAGAACTTGCACAGCCACTGGCCGTAAAGGTTGGGGCAGGAAACCAGGTATTACCAATTGTTGTGGAAAAATCTAATGTACTCATAGTTGCTGTCCAACCTGATTCCATTGCACTTTTGAGCCATCCATCACGGGACCATCAATACAAGAACGTAGCATTGACACAGAACCATCATCATTTGATACAGGTAAAACGCAGGTCATGCAGACACCAATGCCACATGCCATCGCTTCTTCTACTGCGCATTGATGCACGACTGCCAAGGGTTCCGTTATCTTTGTAATGGCTGACAACATAGCCATCGGTCCACACGAGTAGACAACAGCTACATCTAAATCCTTAATAATGTCGTGAATGGGATCGGTGACTCGTCCCGCCTGCCCCATGGTTCCATCCTCTGTATAAATACGAATTGAATTTACAGCGCGCTTGCCTTCCATTGGTGCATAGATCTTTGAGGCAGTACTGGCGCCTAACAACATGTCGACTCTGCAGCCACGAGCATTGAGTACTTCTGCTAATCCAAACAATGGGGCTGATCCATATCCGCCTCCAACTAACAAGACTGATACAGGTTCAGTTGGAATTCCAAAAGCAGTTCCAAGTGGGGCGACAATATCTAGGACAACACCTTCACCTTGAGCACATAACCACTTACTGCCTTGACCATGTGGTGCAACGATGAGTTCCATCGTGCCACCAAAAGTCGCACTTACCGATACCCGTGAAATTGCAAAGGCGCGACGTAGAATCATGCTGGAAGAATCTCCACCGACATTGATCGCTACAAAATTTCCTGGCTTGCAGGTTGCTGCCAAATCGCCCACATTGACAATAATCTGGTGATACTGCCCCACTCTTTTATTACTTACAATCGGTGCCAGCAGTTGCTGTGCATTTTTATTGATCTGTGACATTTAGGCCAACCATTCTTGCAATGACTTGATACTTAACGGGCTGCTTTGTAAGAAACTGATTGCGTCCACAGCGGCGCTAAATCCAGCGGTTGTTGTTATGCACGGAATAGAGCGCTGCACTGCAGCGGTACGAATCGCCCATCCATCTGCACGTGTTCCACGACCAACTGGTGTATTAATCACTAAATCAATTTCTCCCGCATTTATGATATCTACGATCGTCTTCTCGCCCATAGCTCCAGTGCCTTCAGAGTTCTTACGGACTGTTGTGCACTCTATACCGTGCTTTCGAAGATATGTGGCTGTTCCCTCTGTCGCAAGAATATGGAAACCAAGATCAGAAAATCCCATGGCTGGTTCTATACCAGTTTCCTTATCTTTATCTGCCAAGGAAATAAATACAGTTCCAGCCTTTGGTAATGGACCAAACGCAGCGATTTGGCTCTTTGCGTAGCTTTCACCAAATGTTGGAGATATGCCCATAACCTCACCTGTTGAACGCATTTCAGGTCCCAACACAGCGTCAACTCCTCTGCCATCGGTTCGTCGGAAACGGTTCCATGGCAATACTGCTTCCTTGACTGAAACACCATGTGCGACTCCATCACCGGATGTTGGCAATAAACCCTCTGCGCGAAGCTCTGCGATAGTCGAACCAACGGAAATTCTCGCGGCAGCTTTAGCCAAAGGAACACCGGTTGCCTTACTTACAAATGGAACTGTTCGTGAAGCTCGTGGATTGGCTTCCAGAACGTAAAGTGTGTCGTCAGCAATTGCAAATTGAATATTTATCAAGCCTCGAACATCAACGCCACGTGCTATTTTTTCAGTAGCAATTCGTATCTCAATGCGTTGTTCATCCGTCACTGTCATTGAAGGAAGAACGCAGGCACTATCGCCACTATGAATGCCTGCCTCTTCGATATGTTCCATAACCCCACCAAGAAAGAGTTCATGACCATCAAATAGTGCATCGACATCAATCTCAATGGCGTTATCTAAAAATCTATCAACTAGAACTGGATGATCCGGGGTGATATCTGTTGCACGTGTAATGAATCCGCCTAGTGCAGCATCATCATAAACAATTTCCATTCCTCTGCCACCAAGAACAAATGAGGGTCGAACTAATACCGGATAGCCAATTTCATGAGCAATTGTGGTTGCTTCTAATTGAGAAGAGGCCATTCCAAATTGCGGTGCTTTCAATCCCTGTTCCGCCAAAATATTTCCGAAAGCGCCGCGCTCTTCGGCAAGATTGATTGCATCGGGAGATGTCCCAAGAATCGTTACTCCGTTAGCTTTCAATCCAGCGGCTAAACCGAGTGGTGTTTGACCACCTAACTGAGTTATCACACCTAGAACTGGACCAGCTTGGGTCTCTGCGTGGACAACTTCTAAAACATCCTCAAGGGTTAGCGGTTCGAAATACAAGCGATTACTGGTGTCGTAATCTGTCGAAACTGTCTCTGGATTGCAATTAACTATAATTGTTTCAAATCCTGCTTCTCGCAGTGTGAACGATGCGTGAACACATGAGTAATCAAATTCGATTCCTTGACCAATACGATTTGGACCACTGCCTAGGATAATTACTGCCGGAGTTGTTCGCGTGCGAACCTCAGTCTCTTCTTCGTAGCTTGAATAGTAGTACGGCGTGAACGCTTCAAATTCGGCTGCACATGTATCAACAGTCTTGTACACAGGACGTATCTCTAAATGATGACGGGCTCTGCGTACTTCATCTTCACTTACTCCTCGTAAAATCGCGATCTGATTGTCAGAAAATCCCTGAGTCTTAGCGGTGCGAAGAAGTTCTTTAGATAGATCTCCGGGTTGAGAGATAACCGCAGCTTGTTCATTGATGATTTCGATTTGTCGCAAATACCAACGATCAATTTTTGTTGCCTCATACACCTGCTCAATACTTGCTCCAGCCCACATGGCTTTCTGAACTTGCTGCAACCTATATTCAGTTGGGATTTTCATTGATTGAAGCAAGGAGAGCTTCTCTGTTTCAGTTACTACTGGCCAAGAAAAGATTGCTTCTTTACGCTCTAAAGATCTAAGGGACTTCATAAGAGCCTCAGAGAAAGAACGACCGATTGCCATGGCTTCGCCCACACTTTTCATAGTTGTTGTTAGGCGAGGATCAGCGTCTGCAAACTTTTCGAATGCAAAACGAGGGACTTTAACAACAACGTAGTCAAGAGTTGGTTCAAAAGATGCTGGAGTGACCTTCGTGATGTCGTTCTGAATCTCATCTAAGGTGTATCCAATAGCCAATTTCGTAGCAATTTTTGCGATCGGAAATCCAGTCGCCTTGGATGCTAATGCGCTTGAGCGCGAAACTCGAGGATTCATTTCAATAACGATGATGCGACCATTATCGGGATTTACTGCAAATTGAATGTTGCAGCCACCGGTTTCAACGCCCACTTCTCGGATGATCTCTAGTGAAAGATCGCGAAGTTTTTGATATTCGACATCTGTCAATGTCATTGCCGGTGCTACGGTTATTGAGTCACCTGTGTGGACACCCATGGGATCAAGATTTTCAATCGAACAAACAATTACGACGTTATCTTTATGATCGCGCATAACTTCGAGTTCATACTCTTTCCATCCAATAATGGACTCTTCGAGCAAGACCTCTGAAGTTGGACTATGACGTAGACCTGCGCCAGCGATTTGCCGAAGTTCTGCCTCATTAAAGGCGATTCCAGAACCTAATCCGCCCATAGTAAATGAAGGACGAACAACTACTGGATAGTTGAGAGAAACAACTGCTTCCATGATCTCTTCCATTGTGTGACAAACCTTAGATTTCGCTGATTCACCGCCAACTTTTTCAACAATTCCACGAAATAATTCTCGATTTTCGCCACGATGAATCGCATCAACATCGGCACCAATCAGGCGAACTCCGTATTTCTTCAATGTCCCTCGTTCATACAAACCAATTGCAGCATTTAATGCAGTCTGTCCTCCCAATGTTGCAAGGACAGCATCAGGCTTTTCAAGAGCAATAATCTGTTCGATAATCTCTGGTGTAATTGGTTCAACGTATGTTGCATCCGCAAATTCTGGATCAGTCATAATTGTTGCCGGATTAGAATTGATAAGAATCACGCGAATACCTTCAGCTCGCAGAACTCGACAGGCTTGTGTTCCTGAATAATCAAATTCGCAGGCCTGACCAATAACAATGGGTCCACTGCCTATTACCAGAACACTTTTGATCGTTGTATCAAGAGGCATTAGGCTTTAACTTTCTTAGACATTAGATCTATGAATCGATCAAATAGATACGCGGCATCATGCGGACCAGCAGCTGCCTCTGGATGATATTGAACTGAAAATGCTGGTCTATCAAGAAGTTGTAAGCCTTCTACAACGCCATCATTTAGACATATATGAGTTACTTCCCCGCGACCAAAGACCGTTGCAAACTCAGCATCCGTTGGAGCCTTTACAGCAAAACCATGATTGTGCGCAGTTATCTCAACTTTGCCAGTGTTTTTGTCCATCACCGGTTGATTAATTCCACGATGACCAAATTGCAATTTATAGGTTTCAAAACCTAAAGCTCGACCAAGAATTTGGTGGCCGAAACAAATTCCAAAGAGTGGAACTTCAGCCAACAGCAACTCGCGAACGACCTCAATCACATCGGTCATCGTTGAGGGATCGCCAGGACCATTTGAGAGAAAGACTCCATCCGGTTCAATGGCCATGATCTCGGCGGAAGAAGAATCAAAAGGCATTACATGCACCTCAACGCCCCTTTCTGCTAAAGCTCGGGGCGTTGCACCTTTGATTCCAAGGTCAAGTGCCGCGACTGTAAACTTTTTCATTCCTATTGCAGGAATAACTACCGTAGCCGGTGTTGAAACATCGCGCACCAGATAGGAACCAGCCATAACCTCTGTCTTGCGAACTTGAACAACCATATCTTCGCGGGTCAAATCTAAACCTGAAAATATACCAACCCGCATCGCTCCTCGGTCTCGCAAGTGTCGCGTAATCGCACGAGTATCTACTCCTTGGATACCGACAATCCCCTGTGCAATGAGCTCGGCTTCCAAATCATTCTGTGCGCGCCAATTAGAAGTTACCGACGATGGATTTCGTACAACAAAACCTGCTACCCAAATCTTCGCAGATTCATTATCAGCATCATTAACACCAGTGTTTCCAATGTGCGGAGCTGTCATAATTACAACCTGCTTGTGATACGAGGGGTCCGTCAAAGTTTCTTGATATCCAGTCATTCCTGTTTGAAATACTGCTTCTCCAAAAGTTTTCCCTGTTGCGGCCCACGAAGATCCCTCAAATATTCGTCCATCGTCAAGGACAAGAAATGCACTAGCCATTACATGCCTCCGATAGAAGCTACGTTTCCGTTGCTATATGTGGCTTTGCCCTTGTAGAAGGTATGAGTGATCACACCAGGCAATTCGTGGCCATGGTATGGAGTATTAGATGACTTTGATAGAACTAAATCGCGGTCTACAGTCCAATTGTGGGTTGGATTGATCACAACAAGGTTGGCGACTGCGCCAGTAACCAAGGATTGTCCGTGATTTTCATAGCCACCTATGCGTGCAGGGGCGATAGACATGCGATCGGCAACTTGAATCCAGTTCATTAAACCTGTGTCGACCATTGTTTTTTGAACAATCGATAGAGCCGTTTCCAATCCCAACATTCCAAAGGCGGCTTCCTGCCACTCGCACTCTTTTGACTCGGTTGGATGTGGTGCATGATCTGTTGCAACAATGTCGATTGTTCCATCTGCTAAAGCTTCTCGAAGTGCATGGACATCTGCTGCTGTACGCAATGGTGGATTCACTTTGTATACAGGATCATAAGAACTAGCTAAATCATCAGTCAAAAGTAGATGATGCGGTGTTACCTCTGCAGTTACATCAATACCGCGAGCCTTAGCCCAGCGAATAATTTCAACACCACCTGCTGTTGTTAGATGACAAATATGTAAACGCGACTTCACATGGTCTGCCAGCAAAACATCTCGCGCAATTATTGCTTCCTCTGCGACGGCAGGCCAACCCTTAAGTCCCAACCGTGCAGATATTTCGCCCTCATTCATCTGAGAACCGATAGTCATACGTGGATCTTGCGCATGTTGGGCGATCACTCCCCCAAACTTCTTAATGTACTCCAGCGCTCGTCTCATGACTAAAGGATCCGATACGCAATTACCGTCATCACTAAAAACTCTTACACGAGCAACTGAATCTGCCATTGCGCCGATCTCAGAGAGCGCTTCGCCCTTCAATCCCTGCGTTACCGCACCTATTGGAAACACATCTAACAATCCTGCCTCTTGACCCAATCTATAGACCTGCTCTACAACGCCTGCTGTATCTGCGACCGGTGATGTATTTGCCATTGCCGAAACTGCGGTGAAACCACCCTTTGCTCCAGCGCGACTGCCACTCAAAACTGTTTCGGCATCTTCTCGACCAGGCTCGCGTAAATGTGTATGAAGATCGACCAAACCAGGTAAAACAACACAATCCGTGGCATCTATTGTTGTCTGCACTTCACCGGCAAGCCCAATACCAATCGATGCGATCACGCCTTTATGAATCATTAGATCGGACTTGGTGCCATTAGGTAACGAAACACCCTTAATCAAGTAATCCGAAATCGTCATTTAGTTACTCCCAACTTCTAAAGCTCCACCGGCAAGAAGAACATATAAAATTGCCATTCTTACACTAACTCCATTGGTTACCTGTTCAGTGATAACTGAACGTGCACTATCAGCTACTTCAGCAGAAATTTCTAGACCGCGATTCATAGGTCCTGGATGCATAACAATTGCACCCTTTTTCATGCTCGCCATACGTTCAGTGTTCAATCCAAAGTATCTCGAATATTCTCGTGCATTCGGGAAGAACAAATCAGACATTCTCTCTTGCTGAACACGCAACATCATCACAACATCTACATGAGGGATCACTGAATCAAAATCATATGAAACTGTGGCCGGCCAATTATCAATACCTACAGGCAGTAACGTTGGTGGAGCGACCAAAGTTATCTGTGCTCCCAACATCGAAAGCAACAAAACATTGGAGCGCGCCACGCGTGAATGCAAGATGTCTCCTACGATTGCAATACTAAGACCAGCTAAATCGCTGCCTCCCATACCAAGGTGCTTACGGATTGTGAAAGCATCGAGCAATGCTTGACTCGGATGTTCATGGGTTCCATCACCAGCGTTAACAACACTTCCTGACATCCAATGGCAATCGGCCAATCTTTGCGCAGCACCAGATGCCGAATGTCGTATGACTACTGCGTCTGCTCCCATCGCCTGCAAAGTCATTGCAGTATCTTTTAACGATTCACCTTTGCTAAGACTTGAACCCTTGGCCGAAAAATTGATTACATCTGCTGATAACCGCTTGGCTGCTGCCTCAAAAGATATTCGAGTTCGTGTTGAATCTTCGGCGAACAAATTTACAATTGTGCGACCGCGCAAAGTAGGCAGCTTCTTGACTGCTCCATCGCTGACGCGTGCCAATTCACTTGCAGTATCTAGGATTGACACGGCCTCAGATTTATTGAGATCGGCTATGGATAAGAGGTGACGCATTATTCAACCCCCTCTTCAATACTGACTTCATCTCGGCCATCAATATCGCTAAGAAAAACCTTTACAGATTGGGTCTTAGAAGTTGGCAGATTCTTTCCAACAAAGTCTGCCTTTATCGGCAGTTCTCTATGCCCGCGATCAACCAATACCGCTAATTGAACAGTTCGTGGTCGGCCAATTTCACCCAATGCATCTAATGCAGAACGGATTGTTCGACCTGAGAACAAAACATCATCAATCAGAATTACATCCTTGCCCTCAATTCCCGATGTCGGAATCTTGGTTGGCATGATTGCGCGAGGTGGCCGAGTTCTTAAATCATCTCGAAATAGTGTGATGTCGAGCGTTCCAGTAGGTACTTCAGTGCCTTCAATGGATGTGATTATCGATGAAATCCGAGAGGCTAAATGAGCGCCTCGGGTTGGGATTCCTAATAAAACAATATTGGTGAGACCTTGATTCTTCTCAAGGATCTCGTGGGAAATACGGGTCAACGCACGTGTTATGTCTTGTGCGGACAGGGCTACGCTCATGTAAATCTCCTTTCCCACCTCTCTGGATGGGTCGTTAAAGGATGCAGGGCAGATACTAGCACCGACCATGAGCAGCTGTGGATATCGCAATCATCAAGTGTCGTAGTACCAATATCGTCAGAGATATGGAAACCATTCACGCTCAGACACAAATAGAAACTCTACAAATTCGTATGCGTCATATCCGAGAATCACGGCATTTGACCCTTGGCCAGGCTGCACGCCTTTCCAAAGGAGAGATTTCTGCTATCGCATTGGGATCCTATGAACGAGGCGACCGCTCAGTAAGTGCTAATAAATTGATCCTAATCGCCAATTTATATCAGGTGCCTATTTCTGAACTATTTGAGCTACAACCAAATTTCATGCCGGAGGAACGAATAAGCATCGATGTACGAAAGATCCTTACGACTACTAATCCGGTGGCACATGCAATTACAGAGGTGCTGAGAAACATTGCTCGCATGCGAGGAGATTGGAACGGTGAAGTAATTTCATTGCGCGGCCAGGACATCAACAATTTTCATGTTTTCTCAGGATTAACAACAGAAGATATAAAAAAGGTTATTGCTGACTACAAATTCCTTAGATCGAAATAGTGTCTTTAATGCTAGCTATACGCCCAAGCACACCGTGAATATATTTAGATGACTCATCACTAGAGAGTTCCTTAGCTAAATCCAATGCCTCATCAATTGCAACACTTGTGGGAACAGCGTTGGACCATAGAATTTCATAGATACCAAGGCGCAAAATATTTCGATCAACCGCTGGCAAACGATCCATATCCCAACCTTGCGCATAGGTAGTAATCAATTCATCGATCTTACGACGGTTATCAGATACACCATTTACTAATTCCCGCGTGTAATCACGGATCGGACGTGCATCAGGACCATCTGCAGGAACATCTCGCGCCATCAACGTTTCTGCAAGATTAGTTCCTCGGATATCTGTTTCGTACAGTAAATCCAAAGCTTGCTTACGCGCCTTGCTACGGGCAGACACTAGTTAGCGCGACCCTGGTATGACCCGTCACGTGTGTCAACCAAAACTACTTCATCTTGTTTAATGAAAAGTGGGACCTGGATTTCAATACCAGTTTCAACAGTAGCTGGCTTAGTACCACCAGAAGAACGATCTCCTTGGATACCAGGCTCTGTATAGGTGATTTTGAGAGGTACGGAAGCTGCTAGTTCAATGTACAACGGATTGCCTTCATTGACAGCGACAATCGCTTCAGTGTTTTCCAACATGTAATTAGCGGCATCTCCAACTGTTGCTGCGCTAATAGTCATCTGGTCATATGTCTTTGTGTCCATGAACACGAAATCATCTCCCTCTTTGTAGAGGTACTGCATTTCGCGCTTTTCTAAAATGGCAATATCAATCTTTACTCCTGCGTTGTAGGTGCGATCTACCACCTTGCCGCTAAGAACTGACTTCAGCTTGGTACGAACGAAAGCTGGACCTTTACCGGGTTTTACATGTTGGAATTCAACAACTGTCCACAGTTGACCTTCGATATCAAGTGTCATTCCATTTTTTAGATCATTTGTTGATGCCACAGCTAATCCACCCACTCTTTATCGATTTGGTTTATTTCATACTAATTGAAGAGGTAAGGATACCCGCTCTGAAGGGATGCTTTGTTACTTCGCTACAAGATTTTGCATGGCAATGATGGCTAAAACATAGGAATTAGGACCAAATCCACCAATGGTTCCGTTGGCTACCCCCGAGATCACAGAGGTGTGCCTGAACTCTTCACGCGTTAGTGGATTAGAAAGATGAACTTCGATCAACGGTGATTTCACAAGTTCAGCTGCATCACGTATTGCATAAGAATAATGAGTGAAAGCGGCCGGGTTAATTATGACGGGCAACTTTTGATCGGCAGCTTCATGCAGCCAGCCGATAATCGTTGCCTCGTCATCACTCTGACGAACATCTGCTTCAAATCCATGTTTGTGAGCTGCTATCTCGATCATAGATTTCAACTCAGAATAATTAAGATCTCCATAAATAGAGGAGTCCCGAATATCCAAACGCGATAAGTTGGGTCCATTGATTACGAGTAACTTCATGATGCAATTCTCTCATAAGCAGCATCTAGTTCGGCGGAGGTTAAATCCTCAAGCCTAACTGTTGAACCGATTCCATTGAGTGCTACAAATCTGATCGTATTTCCTCGAGCTTTTTTATCCAACGCGAGCAAAGGTGCAAGTTTCTGCCACGCCTGTCGTTCAAAGGTAATTGGTAGTCCATAAGCTGACAAAATAGTTCTATGCAGTTCTAATTCTGTCTGAGATATCAAGCCACGCGCGGCTGCTAGTTCTGCGGCATAAACCAAACCAATCGAAACCGCTTCTCCGTGACGAAGCTGATATTTCGAATAGATCTCGATTGCATGTCCCAATGTGTGCCCATAATTCAAAGCCTCTCGTGCAAAGCTCTCTTTGAAATCTGAAGAAACAACCTGAGCCTTTACCGTTACCGCTCTATGGATAAGCTCCGAAATTACATCAGGAATACTTCTCGCAGATTCGATAGTGTGGGCTATCGCCAGATCTAGAATTTTCTTATCCGCGATAAAGCCACACTTAATGACCTCAGCCATGCCAGCCGAGAAATCTCGATCCGATAATGTTTTCAAAAACTCAGTGTTGATAAGTACCGATATTGGTGAATGAAACGCTCCAATTAAATTCTTGCCGTAATCTGAGTTAACTCCCGTTTTTCCTCCTACGGAGGCATCAACCATTCCTGCTAATGATGTTGGCACCGCTACCCAGTCCACTCCACGTAACCAGGAAGCAGCTGCAAACCCCGCTAAGTCTGTGATCGCTCCCCCGCCAATTCCAATAACCAGGTCCGAACGTGTGAATCCCGCTGCCCCAAGCCAATCCCATATCTTATGAAGCGTTGCAATACTCTTGCCATCTTCACCATCCGGCACTCGAAACACATGAAGCTCTGAATCCATATTGCTTAATTCTGTTAAATCGGGTGAGAATGCTTCTGAAACAATTACCGCAACTCGGATTCTTCCTTCGCAGATACTGGTTAAATCCTTACCCCAAGAGTTTGTTAAGGCAACCTGATAAGAACGCTCAGCATTAACAGTAATAACTGTCATGACAAACTCGATTCGATAATCGCGATTATTTCATCGATAGTCATGTCATCAACTTTAATAGATTGGGTTGCTAGTTTCTCGTATATCGGTCTTCTTTGATCAGAAAGTGCCTGCCACTGCGCGCGTGGATTACCAAGTAGCAGTGGGCGATCACGGTTGAATCCAACTCTCGGTGCTGCTGTGGCCAGAGAAACATCCAAAAAGACGATCGTCGATTTAGATGCTTCCAAAACATCCTGAGCCTTACTAGATATTGGCGCTCCGCCACCAAGGCTAATAACGACCGAGTCTTCACTGAGAACCTCTTGTAACACTTCAAATTCAACGCCACGGAAATACTCTTCACCGTCATCGACAAAGAGATCAGTGATCTTCTTAGATTCTTTTAATTCGATCAATGCATCTG
>JBILJK010000048.1:0-6948 GCA_044377285.1 Candidatus Planktophila sp. | reverse complement strand
CCACTGATATCTCTCTTCTCACACAGCAAATGTGCGGGAAGAGAGATTTTTGTTTTAAGTCAAGCGATAGATTTGCACCATGCGAGTAATTAATACAGAACAACTAAAAAGTATTCTCGCAAATTTACCCAGTAATCCACGCATTATTGCATCAGGTAATTTTTCTTCACCACAAACATTGTTAGCTGTGGCCAATGAAGTAATTCCTGAATTCAAACTGCACATGCTCAATGCGCACGGTACCGGGATTCCAGATCGTGAAGGCGTGACCTATGAGACCGCCTTTGTGGGGCCAGCTATGCGCAATCATCCACGTCTGGAATACATCCCTTCACGACTTTCGCTGTTGCCGGTTTTAATCCGCAATTTTTATCGACCAGATGTTGTCTTGCTTCATACATCTCAGCAACGCTTTGACACCGTAAGTCTTGGTACTGAAGTAAACATTCTGCCTCGCGCAATCGAAACAGCACGCGCCCATGGAGGATTAGTAATTGCCCAATCCAATAAACAGATGCCATATACATACGGGGATTCTCAGATTTATGACAGCGAAATTGATTACTTAGTTGAAGTTGATGAGCCATTGCAAGAAAAGCCGATTACCCAGATAACAGATATTCAGGCCGAGATCGGCAGTCGGATTGCAGCCCTTGTTGAAGATAATTCGACTTTGCAACTAGGTATTGGGGGAGTGCCAGATGCAGTTTTGCTGGCGCTTAAGCAACGCAAAGGATTACGCATCTGGACGGAAATGTTTTCTGATGGGGTGTTGGAGCTGTCAAAGGCCGGAACGCTAGATGATGAAATTCTGATCACCGCCTCATTTATTTTTGGAAGCCAAGAGCTATATCAATGGTTAGATCTGAATAAAAAGGTTCGCATGCTTCGCACCGAGCGCACCAATGATCCAAGCCAAATTGCGCGTCAAGCAAAGATGACATCGATCAATAGCGCTCTTGAAGTTGATTTATTTGATCAAGCAAACGCCAGCCATGTTCGTGGCAAAATTTACAGTGGCTTTGGTGGCTCTACAGATTTCATTGTGGGTGCGCTGCATAGTCGTGGTGGCCAATCATTTGTTGCACTTCCATCCTGGCATCCCAAAGCAAATGTCTCGACAATTGTGCCTAGGTTGCAAGCAAATGTCACACATTTCCAGCATTCATACGTTGTTACCGAACAAGGGGTGGCTGCATGTTTTGGTCACAGTCAAACTGATCAAGCGATTAACATCATCAAAAACGCGGCACATCCATCTGTGCGTGAAGAACTAACTGCAAAAGCTGCTGAATTTGGTCTTCTTTAAAAACTAATTTCTAGACCACAGCATTAGTGGGGGAACATCCTGCGGCATATTGTTAGCGATCCAGAGTGCTCCATCTAAATTATCGCTAGGGGATTCCACGATGACAGCATTTGGTAACTTTGCATTAATTTCTAAAGCAATCTTGGTTGCATAAGATACGTTGCGGGCAGGGCCCCCTTGAATAACTATTTCAGGAGAATCTGATTTGCTTCCGCCGCATCCATACCAAGTTGCTACAACTGTTTGTGCAAGTAGGTATGCACCCTCATCAACGATTGCAGTAGCTGTAGATATCCCAGCATCTGCTGCTTCTAAAACCTTCTTGGCTGTATTAATTGCAAAAGTTTGTGCTTCAGCGCCGTCACAAACAAAAAGCTTGTAATACACATCAATTTCATCATGAAAGTATGCAGCTAATTCAGGATCATCATGGCGACCTTGGTTTGCTGCCAGTGCTTTTGTAATTGCAGCTTTGCCAAGCCAGAAGCCACCACCTTCATCACCAAAGGTGCTGCCTAAACCATCACGATGGGTAAATCTTTCATTTAATCCACCTATGGCAACAACGCCACCACCAACAGTTAAGGCAACCCCATTTCGACCTTTCAAAGCAGCAACAAAACTTGCAAATCCATCATCAATGACAGCTACTTGTGTTGCTCCGAAATATTCAGCGCAGAATTCTCCGTACGTTGCAGATTCAAGAACCATTCCGTTTAAACCGGTACAGGAAAGTGCAACGACATCTGCTGACAACTTTTCTATCGAATCAAATACGGCGCGCAATGCGGGCAAAGGGTTCTCGCCAGCTAATTTTCCTCGGTCGCTGGTTATCAATACATCACCCTGCTTAATGCGGCAGCCTGATTGCCCTAAATCGACTACCAGCACTTCATTATTAGCCATGCCGTGAAGGATACTTGAAGCGGTGTGGGAAGATAAGCCCATGAGCAACTTAGGCGCGATTATGGCTTCGGAGATCGCCGAAACTCCAAAGGTCTTCACAACGATTCTGGATAACCAAAAAGCTTTTGACTCTGTCAAAAATGTATTGCTCGAAGAAAAGATTCAGTCTGTACTGATCTTGGCTCGTGGTACATCAGATAACGCGGCTCATTACCTAAAGTACTTAATCGAGACGCAAATCGGTTTACCTGTTGGCCTAACCTCGCCTTCATCTGTGACCGTCTATGAATCAAAGCTTCAGTATTCAAACACGCTGGTCATTGCAATTAGCCAAAGTGGGCAGTCTCCAGACTTAGTGAAGTTTGCAACTGCAGCGCGCCAAGCAGGTGCTTACATCATTTCTATGACTAATGATGATTCATCACCATTGGCACAGGTCGCCCACAATCATTTTCCACTTCTTGCTGGTCCTGAATTAGCTGTTGCTGCAACCAAGTCTTACAACGCACAGTTGTTAATTTCATACCTGTTGGTTGCCAGCTGGACAGGTAAAAAAATCAATGGCGAACAAATAATCAGTGAAGCAACTCGTATTGCATCCACACAAGATTTAGTGTCTAATGCTGTCGCAGAGGTTTCCAGAGATAGAGAAGTAGTGATTTTAGGTCGCGGCTTTGCATATCCCAACGCTCGTGAAGCAGCTTTGAAGGTTCAGGAAACCTGCAAGATTTCTGTACAAGGGCTATCAACCGCTGATTATCTGCACGGCCCTATATCGGCGCTAACTGCAGAAACCCAAGTGTTTATTGTGGCTCCATCACATATGCCAACAACTTCAATAACAGAAGCAACAACCAAAATTCGAAAGACCAGCGGTCGCATATTCTGGATCGGCAACGGTGGTACTCCTGAAGGCGATGACATCGTCCTTGCTGGATCAAACTGTGATGATGAAATTGTTTCGACCCTAGTAGATGCGATGGTTTTACAGCGCTTTGCTTTGGAGTTTGCAGTTGCATCAGGTTATGACCCAGATGCACCCGTCGGTTTATCTAAGGTAACTCTTACTAATTAATTAGAGTTATTGATTTGTTGTTTTCGTTGTAACTCAGCAAATCAGCCCGCTTGCCCACAGCAATTTCTCCGCGATCAGTTAAACCCATTCGCCGTGCTGCCCGAGTTGATGTTGCAGCCACAGCTTCGGGAATTGAAAGCCCCAATTCATGTATAGAGTTTCGAAAAATTACATCCATCGTCAATGTACTGCCAGCCAGTGAGCCATTTGATTCAAGCCGAGCAACGCTATCTTTAACAGTTACAGGCAGTTTTCCGATTGTGTAGTTGCCATCCGTAGCACCAGCTGCCGCCATTGCATCTGTTACGAAGATCAATCGATTGCCAACAGCAGCATAAATCTCTTTGGCAGTTTTGAATGACACGTGGTGGCCATCAAGAATTAGTTCGACTGTTAAGCGTTCATCGGCTATTACAAAGGAAGCAAAAGAACGCTCATGTAAACCTTTATCCATGGCGTTCATAAAGTGGGTGATAACCGTACCCCCAGCATTTGTTCCTGCTGCGGCATTGCCAAAATCTCCATCGGTATGTCCAAGAGCCACAGTGACACCAGCTGCAGTTAAATGGGTAATCGCATCAATTGCCCCAGGTAATTCGGGGGCGATAGTGATCATTGAGATCGCACCATCTGCCACTTGCAACAGCTCTTTGATTTCAGCAAGATCTGGATTTAATAGCAGCTGTGGATTATGAGCCCCACACTTAGCGTGAGACAAGTACGGGCCTTCTAAATGGATTCCTGAGATTTGGCCAGTTTCTACAAAAGGCTTTAGTCGTTGAATGTGAGCCTTTATAGTTTCAATTGGCTCAGTTACTAAGGATGCAAACAATGTTGTTGTTCCATGTCCACGGTGAGTTTCAATAACAGAATGAATTTCTCCGGGGGTAAACGCTGAAAAGTATTTGCCTCCGCCGCCATGGCAATGAATATCTACAAATCCAGGTATTAAAACCCCATCGATTAACTGGTCCGGTGCAGGGTGAACACCAGTGTTTACCGAGCGAATCAGATTCTCAGAAACGTCAATCCATGTGTGCCCAACTAGTTTGGAATCTACGACTGCAGAATCGGATTGAATGATCACATCCCCAGTCTACTTCAATGGTTGTGCGATGATAAGGACATTACAAACTGAGGAGACAACGATGGCCACAGCAAAGAAAGCAGTTGCGAAGAAGACACCTGCAAAGCGTGTAGCACCCGCAAAGCGTGTCGCGGCACCTGTAGCTGAAGTTCGTCATGATCGCGTAGATTGGCGGTCACTGTATTTATATGCGGTTTGTTTGATCACTTTGTTAGTAACCCTGTTTGCTACGGTTTCACTAATTAATTCGATAATGAATGCAGTGATTCCAGATCCTGCTTATATTGATGTGTACACCAAGCCAGAGAATGCCCCATCTGCTGAATTGTTGGCACAGCAAGAAGAAGGCAATCAAATTCGTGCGCTAAAGAGTATTTTCACTTCATTTACAACGATTGCTATTGCTGCTCCGCTGTATCTATATCACTGGCGCACAGCGCGTAAAATCAACAACTAACCAATTAGTTCGCGGTTGCGCTTTACTTCACGCTCGTGATTGCAAGGACGCTCTGTATGAGTGTCATAACAAGGATCGCACAACAAAACTAGTTGGTGGCATTCAGCCTTCTGGCAATTTCTAAACTGCTTTGTTGCACCCTTACATTCAGCACATTGCCCAATCAACTTAGTGTGATCGCTGAAATCAATTGTCAGACGATCATCAAATGTATATAAAGAACCTTCCCAAAGGCCGTCATCACCAAACTTGTTGCCATAACGAACGATGCCACCCTTGATTTGATAAACCTCTTTAAAGCCACGGTTTTTCATCACAACAGACAAAATCTCGCAGCGAATACCGCCAGTGCAGTAAGTAACTACTGGCTTATCCTTCATGTGGTCATACTTGCCGCTTTCAATCTCTGCCACAAAGTCATGTGATGTTTCAATATCAGGCACAACAGCATTTTTGAACTTGCCAACTTTGGCTTCAAAAGCATTGCGGCCATCAAAAAAGAAGACATCATCGCCGCGTTCTTGAACAAGCTTGTTAACCTCTTCCGGGCGCAAATGAACTCCGCCACCAATAACACCGTTCTCATCAACTTTGATCTCATCAGGATTACCAAAAGCAACAAGCTCAGGGCGAATCTTGATCTTTAACTTTGGAAAGTCTTGTCCTGTTCCATCAGACCATTTGAAATCTATCTTCTTAAACCCCGGGTATGCCTTTGTAGCCTTTACGTACCTCTTAAGATCTTCCATCTTGCCACCCAGAGTTCCGTTAATACCGTGTGGTGAAACAATGATGCGACCTTTAATTCCTAAGGATTCACACAAAGTCTTCTGCCACAGCTTTACGGCAGCAGTATCTGTAATCGGCGCGAAGCCGTAATACAGAATTACTTTGTCCAGATCCATAGGCGCATTCTAACGCTTGGGTTGGTTAGACTAAAAACCATGAAAAGGCTGCGAGGGTTGCTCCAGGCTTGTCACTTTGCTCCTTCCTTGATGGTTACAACCATCGCCTTTCTGATTGCCCAAACTTTGTGGTGGGAAGGACCCGCCTACGTCATAGCTTTTGGCGTCCTATTGGGGCAGCTGGTTGTTGGTTGGACAAATGATTTACATGATTACGCCGATGATCTAAAACATAACCGTACGCCAAAGCCTTTAGTCTCGGGTTTAATCACGACTCAACAATTGCGCACTGCAATCTTTGTAGTTGCACCATTGGCAGTGATCATTAACCTCCTTGGTCCGCTGGGATTGAAAGGTGGCGCTGTTTACTTACTTGGTATTGGTTTTGGTCTTGCCTATAACTTCTACTTTAAATACACAGTTTTATCACCTTTGCCTTACGTAATTGCATTTGCAGCATTACCTGCATCAATTGTTTTGGCTGTAAATAAAACTCCACCACTTTGGCTGATGGCGGCAGGCTCATTATTGGGTGTAGCAGCGCACATAGCTAATGTTTTAAAAGATTTTGAAGAAGATGGGCAATCTGGCATTCGTTCTTTCCCACGCATTATTGGCGAAAGATGCTCAAGGGCGGCCATAGCAGCGGTTCTGTTAGTGACTACTGTTTTACTAAACGCAGTTAGCCCACGTCCAGCACTATTGATCGTTGGCATCATCGGTGCATTATTAACCTTCAAAGCCCCACGAAAAGTTCTATTCAAAGCAATCATGGTGGTGGCCTTAGCAAATTTAGTGTTATTGATATCGGCGCTAGATACTGAAATTGGAAATCAAGAGTTTGCCGACAGAACTAGCATCATCATCGGGGCGGATCGTCCTGCGGAACTGTTCTTGCCTGCCACTGATGGCTCAGGAGAGCCAACCGGGATTCTTGTTAATTTACATGGTTATTCAGGAGACTCAAATTCACAAACTAATTACACCTTTCTAAAAGAATCTGCATTGGCCGCTGGTCTTGCATACCTTGCGCCAGATGGATTAAAAGATGGATCGGGCAATCGATACTGGAATGCCTCCAGCGCTTGTTGTGACTTTGCAAAGAGTGGCGTTAATGATGTTGAGTACATCGATGGATTAATTGATGAGATTTCTAGTAGTTATGCATTAGATAAGTCGCAAATTTATTTGTTTGGTCACTCCAATGGT
>JBILJK010000047.1:0-7067 GCA_044377285.1 Candidatus Planktophila sp. | reverse complement strand
AGACCTTATTTACAGAGGTTGCTTGCTTCTTCTGTGCGACCTTGGATTTACTGGCCATGAAATTTACCCCTTGTCGTCAGAGCCCAAGTATGAACGAGGTGCGTCTTTATCTGAGGAAGGCTCAACGACGCTTGCAATCCATGCGCCCTTATAGGGAAGCCATCTGTTGAATATCTGTCACTTAGCTACCCTGAACATGGCATAAGATGACCTATCTAAACAGAACTCAGATGGTTAATTAGTTAAACAAATGAGCCTGTTGTGCAGTGGGGCCTATAGCTCAGTCGGTAGAGCAACGGACTTTTAATCCGTGGGTCGACGGTTCGAGCCCGTCTGGGCCCACTCCATGATTGTGTGTCAAAATTGGCTATACATATTCGCCTTCGTACAACTCCTGATTTCGAAGAGGTCTGCCAATGAATCGAAAGCGATTTAGAGCAATTGCAATTGCTTTCACGATTCTATTTTCAGAGATTTTCTTTATACAACCTTCAAATGCGATTTATAACGGGACCAGTGCACTTGGTTCTGAACATGTGGTCAAAATTTTCTTGGGTAGAGGAGTTTGTTCGGGCGGATTAGTAACCCCGCAAATAGTGGCAACTGCCGCACATTGTGTTGTGTCAAATGGCGTTACGGCCCCAGTTAGTTCCATAAAAGTTTCGCCCCCCGGAGCAAATTTAAGCGAAAATAATGTAACAGCTGGTGTGTTAAAAATAATTCATCCTTCTAGTTTTAAAAATGCAACTTCATTTACTGACCCAAATGACATTGCTTTTCTTGTGCTTGATCGCACTTTTGATGGTTCAAGTAATTTGACCTTAGCTAATTACGACATGACAAGAAATATTGTTAACTCAGGTGCAGCAATTAATATTTATGGTTATGGAACGACAACTTCTGGTGGACCTTCAATAAATGTTCCACTAGGTATTAGCGTAAAAGCAACAGCCCCAATGAGACTTTCTGGCTTTCAAGGTTATGAACGCACATATATGAGTTATGTGAATGATTATCAAGGTGCAACTTGCCCTGGAGATTCAGGTGGGCCAGCAATTGCAAAGTATTCAGGAATTCTTTATCTAGTTTCGATTAGCTCTGGTGGACTAGGTCCATGTTCTGATAATCCCAATCGAGGAACTTGGGGTAGCACCGGAACGATCCCCGGCGAGTACCTTTCGCTATACGACGAGGCCACTAGATTTGTGGCATCTTTGAAACCTAGCGAGGTCAGAGATGTACAAATCTCAACCTCTGCGATGGAAGGAACAATTTCGTGGAACGCTCCTGAAAAAGGATTTTCAACAATAACTGGGTATCGAGTAACCGATGACTATGGTGTCGAAATCTGCGCAACAACCAACACAAGTTGCGATGTGCTTCTCCAGGTGGGATCAAATAGTTTTTATGTGTACTCCGTAGCTGGATCTGTCACTAGCCAAGGAGTCCAGGTTGAGTATGAGACTGAAAATGCGACAACACCTGAAGTCACTAGTTTAGATACTTACGAATCATCTGTTCTTGTTACTTGGGAGACCAACATAGAGTACGGAAATGCAATCCCTGACACTATAAATATATTCATTGAAAGCTCGACTAGTGGTGAGATTTTGTGCCAATCCGAACTTGCAACTGGAGAATGTCGATTTAATTATCAAGTAAAGAGCTACAACCTAGAAATTGTTCTGGAATCAAATATCGGCAGGGAAGATCCGGTAACGGTTGGAAGATTCTCTGGAATCACGGCAAGCAGTTTGGTGCGCAGGACAAAGACTAATGCGGCTACCATTACCAAAAAAATTAGTGGGTTGATAGTAAGCAATCCTGGGTACCGTCCAGAGCTTCAAAGCCTGTTGGAAGAGATTCCTGTATTTGATGAATATTTTGTTTATGATGAAGAAAAACTCCAATCAATATATGACATTTCGACTCGCCTTGCTGAACTTGCAATGCAGATATCCAGTAAACCGCGTAAGTTAACTGTTACTTGTGTGAAGGGTAAAACGACGCTAAAGGTCACAAACATCAAACCCTCTTGCCCGACAGGCTACAAACAAAAGTAGAGGTGCTAGCCATATTTTTACTCTAAAGATCATCCCTGACCAGGCCTGCCCTAAACGGTCACTGAGCGTAAAAGGCTAGTAATTGGTCATATTCACCCGCTAACCTTCCAACCAAGAAAGTCAGCTGGAGATTTCTCTCGGCCCACGTTCTCTGAAAATCAGAGGCAGGGGTCGCATACCGGCGGGTCTTTTTAGTGCGGATAACTCCGTAATGAAAAAGATTGCGCGCTCCGAACAGCTGCGGGATCGGTACGTAACCTTTGTGCAGGAAGGTTTATGTGTAATGGGTTCTTATTGTGAACAGTTCAATGAACAAGCGGTATATGCATGACTGTAATTCGCAAATTCATTGAATGGCTGAGTTATCACCCAACAACCGAAGAAATCGCACGCGCAGTAGCAACTGAATACCTAGCTGAATTTGCATTGCTGGGCGTTCGTTTTGGCCGCGTCAATAACGATGATTCAATTACGGTTCTTGGTCAATATGGTTATTCAGATGCCGATAAATGGCGCGAGCGCAATATCCCAAGTGCAGAATGGCGCGCAGTCGATGCCGATGATGTGCGCATCGTTGCAGGGATCTTGAAATCAAAATGGACAACAGATTCCACAATGTATGTAAACGCACTTCGCGACCGAGGTGTTGTTCAGGGCCATTTCATTATTCATTTTCACAACCCAGTCAGCGATGCAGATAAGCACCGAACAGCAGAGGTGATTGAAGACCTATCGGTCCCACTGGCTTTGTACCTTTCCTTTTTGACCCGTCCCGTTGGCATCGGCATGGGCTCAATCAACATGCCGGCCGATAGCCGGGACGCTGGAAATGCTCAGCTGAGCCAGCGCCAGATTCTGATCCTGCGCGGGATGGTGGAAGGCAAGACCAACCACGAGCTAGCCACCGAATTAGGCTTTTCAGTCTCCACGATCCGCCACGAAACCATGCGTATCTACCAGGCGCTGGCGGTCAGTGATCGCAAGGAAGCGGCCAAAAAGGCGCTCATGCTCAGCCTGGTCTAGCTCAATCTGACCATTGCGGCGATACCTTACATAACCGCCAATACCTTATATGTGCAGGATCCAGACACGCACAAACCCTCAATGCGTCCTTTACCCTTGCCTATCCCGTAGACTAGAGCTCTGATTCCGGCAGGCTTGTTTATCGCTGCCATTCGGCGAAAGCCCTGCTATCCATTCCCCCACCTAATCACTAAACGCTCAATTCACGAGCAGCACGCTCAATCACCCTCGGATCCGTGTATTGCCCAAAGATTCTTTTCAAATGGGCACAACATTTGGCCCCCAGCGGTGTCTTAACTAATAGAGGGCAAGACGTTGCCTTCGTTTTAACAAACTCGCGGGAGTTACACAATGGCACTATTGAAGTCGAAAGCGGCGAAAGCAGCTGCAGCGACCGATGCCGCCCGCATTTTAAGCTCAGCACCCGCCGCTGAGGTTCTAGAAATCTCAACACAAGGATCAGCTGCTGATTGGTCTATCGCACAATTATCAGCGATCTACACAGAACACCGCACACAGTTGGTATCTCAGGCTCGTCGCATCACCAAGAACGAGGCTGAAGCACATGAAGTAGTCCAGGAAGCGTTCTTGAAGTTCATGCTTGCTGCGCCAGATCTAGATTCAGCAGATCGCGCGATCGCATACCTTCGCACATCAGTTACCAACCTTTCACTAAACGTAATCCGCGCTCGCGGTGCACGTCCAAACTTGGTTGCAATCGATGCCGACACAACACAAGAGCGCCTTAACGAGATCGCATCTGAAAACCACATCGATCTTGATACAACTATTACTGCAGCCGAAGATGCCGCGATTATCCGCGAAGCTCTTTCACGCCTAACCCCAGATCAGCGCACCGCGCTTGTGATGTGGGAAATGGAAGGCCGCACAACAGAGGAAATCGCAACAGCTTTGAACACTAGCCCAGCAAATGTTCGCCACATCTTGGTGCGCGCTCGCAAGTCAATGGTTCGCGTTCTTGAAGATTGGATCGTTGACGAATCAACTGGTCTAACTGCACTTAACGCTCTTTCAAACACATATAAGAAGAGTGTTGAAATCGCACAGAAATCTTCTAAGGCTGCTCTTTCATTAATACTAGTTATTACAGCTTTCCTTGGCTTTAACTCAATGACCGGCAATGAATCACCTCTTGCCCCAGTTATCGCACAGGTTGACACACCAGCACCTGCATCTTCTGCTGCACCTTCAGTTGCACCAACTGCATCTGCATCTGCAACAGCATCATCTGCTGCTACAAAGGCTGCAGCAACTGCTGCTGCAAAGAAAGCTCAGCAGGCAGCTATCTACGCAAAGATTGCAGCGCTGTCATTTGTTGGTCTAGACAAAGATGGCATCCCAACTGGCTTTAGCATCACCGATGAAGAGGCAGCCCTTGGCAAAGCCCGCATCACAAAGGGTCTATCAACCTTTGGAACTTCAGGGATCTTAATTAACAACCAGTTCATTACAGCCTCTGCCGGTCCCAACGTTTTGATCGATCAGCTCATCACCATTGATGGATCAGGAACTAACTACAGCATCAACGGAATCAACGTTGGCTTTGGTGGAAGCTGGCGCCCAGTAGAGGTGAAGTCAACTGATACCTCAGTAGATCGCCTAGCAAATGGAACCTACTTGATTACCTCAACGTCGACTATCGGTTACCTCAAGACAACAACTTTTATGACCACAACAGGAAATCGCGGCTATGACCTAGCCGATGCTCCTAAGTCGGTTACCACACGAGTTCTTCTGAACTCTGGCAAGACAGCAGTTCTTGCCCAAGCAGTCCAGGTGATCAACAAATAAATAGGTTTCCTCGCCGCGTCCGGATACACGGTGGGGAATTTGGTGAATCAGCACGTGCGATTCATCGAATCGAATCAGAGAGATCTGATTCAAGCCGAGAGCGAGAAATTCTCGATCTCGACTAACGAAAGGAAACAAATGTCTACAAAGACAAGCTTTAAGCGCATCGCGCTTGTTGCTGTTGCGGCGTTGGGCTTCGGAACTCTTTCCGTTGCACCATCATCTGCAGCAATCCCACAAGCTGACACGGTGACGGTTACACCTACAACAACAACACCATATTATGTTGGTGGAACATACACAGCTACTGTTGCTGTTGGTTTCGGAGCACTTGTTGCTGCCGATTCACTAACAACAACAATGTCAATGACTACAAATGCAGTAGGTAGCATTGCATACCCAGTGCTATCAATGATGGACACACCAGTTGTAACAACTTCAGGTCAGGTAGTAAGTGCTGCTCCATCAACAATCATGACAACTACTGAGTCAGGTACTGCAATTGCTACAAATACTGTTAAGGCTGTAGCTGCTACATACAAGGTTACATTCTCACCAGATAAGACCGGTACATACTTGATTCAGTTCAAGAACTCTGGTGGAACAAATAACGGTACAGCGGTTTGGACTGTGACAGTTGTGGCAAAGCCAGCTTTAATTGTGGCAGCTCTTGCTACTCCAACAGTTGGAACAGTTGTTACTAAGAACTACGCCTCAACAGCATGGCCAACATGGCAAGCAGCCACAGGTAAAATCACAGTCCCAGCAGTTTGGCAGACATGGTCTGAGTCAGATCGTGACGTAGCGTTGGAAATCACTTCAACTGGTCGTGGAACAGATGATCTAACATTCGCATGTTCTGCCACCACACAAACAGCACCTTCAGGCACAACTCCAGCAGGTTTCGGAGCATGCATGAGCGTAAAGGTTGTTGAGTCAAACGGAAAGACGCTTGCAAACGACGGAGCATTGATTGATTCAGAAGCTACTGCATTGACAGTTTCAGTTTCTGGTCCAGCTACTGCTTCAGTTAATGGATCACACCTTGTTACAACAGGTGCCAAGGCATTCAATTCAGCTGTTATTCCTGGCGTAAACTACATCGAACCATCAGCTCAGAACCTAGCTCTTGGACTAGAGAAGTATGTCTACGTGTACTCAAACGGTATCAATGGCGTTGCAACAGTAACTATTTCTGCTGGAACACTTGTACTAGAGACATTCAAGGTTAACTTCTACGGTGTACCAGCTGTAGTTACTCCAACGATTGTAAATGAAGTTATTCCAGTGACAGCATCTGCTGATCTTGTAAAGACTTCTGCTACATACCAAGCAAACTGGATTGGTACCGGTAACGGTACTGCAGGAGCTGCTCCACAAACTGGTGCTATCACAGCAGTAGTTACTGACAGCGCAGGAGTTCCAGTACCTGGTGTAACACCAACTGCAGCTTCAGACACAATTGCAAACATCACTGGTGGCACATGCGCCGGACTTGGTGTTAGCGGTGTAACTGGCGCAACAGGAACAACTTCATGTTCTCTTGTTGGAGCAAAAGAAGGTCTTGCAAAGATTACTCTTACAGCTGGTACAGCAGTATCAGCTGCATCAGAAATCCGCGTTGGTGGAAACCCTACACAGGCTAAAATCAGCTTCGGTGACGCTAATGGCGTTGCGAAGACTGACTTTGTACCTGGCGAGCAGGGAACATTTAACGTTCAGTTGCTAGATGCTAAGGGTATGTCAGTTCCTAACGGAGCTTATGCTGACTTCTTCAGTAACTCAGCTAATACAGCTGCACAGGACTTGCTATCTACATATGCATTTGCTTCTCAGTCAATTCCAACAAATACAGCAGCAGCTGCATTCTTGGCTGGTAGCAAGTCTCCATCAACTGGTTTGATTGCAGCTCTTGCAGCAAAGCGTGATGGAACGGGTGCTATCCAGCGTTGGTTGGTCAACATGCCAGTTAACGCAAGTGATGTTGAGCTAGCTGTAACAGGCTTTATCAAGGGCGTAGCTATCACTAAGGCAGTTGCAACAGTTGCTCCTGACAAGACAGTTCAGGCAGCAGCAGATCTAGCAGCAGAAGCACTTGATGCAGCAACAGCAGCAATTGATGCTGCAAACATTGCAGCAGAGAATGCAGATGCAGCAACAGCTGCAGCA
>JBILJK010000046.1:0-7097 GCA_044377285.1 Candidatus Planktophila sp. | reverse complement strand
TCTCCAAGAACTACAGTCCTCATTCGAGCAGTGTCGTGAGAGTCCAGCAAGACCATGCTGGCAACTAGAGATCTCCACGGTATTGAGCCATTGAATGAACTCATACTGGCTACAAGTTGTTGTCCGTTGATTTTTGGCATCGAAAAAGGCAGACCTTGAAAACCCCCGCCAATAGTTGTATTTAAATTAACCCAGTTCCACACAGGTCGCATAAAACCTTGATAATTCATTGCGCCGTGCCAGCCAAATCCATTTAAGTCACTGGCAATAAAATCTCCGTTTTCAGCGACCAGCCATGCATCGGGCTTTACTTGATCCATAGCTTTTCGAATCCCATGCATAACTTCGTCGTGCATGTCATCAGCACCTAAACGACCTGTCATATTGCCAACATCTATTCGCCACCCAGCCATTCCATATTTTGGCGACAACCATTGTTTTACAATCGATTTCTTTCCTTCATACATCTCTTTGCGTAATGCTTTTGAATGAAAATTCAGCTTTGGTAAAGAAGCCAGGCCCCACCACCCGACATATCCATGTTTTACGGATTTATCCCAGTAAAAATATCCTCGTTCCTTGGATTTCTTGTCTCGCTGCGCTTTAGCAAGCCATGGGTGACCAGCTCCGCAGTGATTTGATGTTAGATCTCCGAGCAGGCGGATCTTTCTCTTATTGGCAGCTGAAACCAGTTTAAACATGGCTTTATCCCCGCCCAAAACGGGGTCTACCTCGGTAAAACTACTGGCGTCATATCGATGGTTGGATCGTGCGGGGAAAAATGGAGTGAAATAAATTCCATTGACTCCAAGTTCTGTTACATAATCTAAATGCTCTTCTACTCCGGCTAGATCGCCACCATAGAGTTCGGTACCTGTTGCTTTGCTACCAATTGACGGAAGTTCATTCCAATCGCGAGGAATCGCCCAATCAGGAATTGAGCGCTTTGCAGATGATTTAGCGAATCTATCCGGAAATATTTGATAGAAAACCGATGATCTAATCCACGCTGGATAAGCCGGTATTGCAACGATCTGAAAATCATTATTTGTATGAACATCATGATCATAAAAACCAGCTGCATTTAGCCATTCATACTTATCAACATCAACAAAAACAAATCTGTACTGGGTTGAAAGATTTTCGATCGTAACCTTTACTGACCACCAACTTTCGGTTTGGGCACTTTTCTCAAGAGCTAACTCGAAGCTGCGTGGTTCACCATCGTGATACAAGCGAACAAAAGATTTAGCAAAGGTGTAGGTTTTTGGAACTCGCACACGGAGAACAACTTTGTCTCCAACTTTTGGCGCAGAGTTGCTTACATACAGTTCGCTACCGTCATGGTGCGGAAATAGTGAGTTTGGTGATTGGGAAAACAAAGCTTTCTCCTTTCGAATTACGCGCGGTTGCTTTTAAATCAACCTTCTTCTTTGGGAAATCAAGAGGGTCTATAAATATTGAATACGGCGCACCGGTGTCTATACCTTGTGAAATCCATTTCTTACTTCCTGCATTTCTGGCAAAGAACTCAATTGACAAAAAGTCCTTAGAACTGATCCCTGCTTTAACCTTATAAAAGCCAGTTAAATCATCGACAGAAGTGGTTAGCTTTGTGTGCTTAGTAGCGAATTGATTAATGGTGCTAGAGGCCTTTAAAACAATTGTAGAAAGCGCAGGAACGGTAAAACTGACCTTATTTTGATTAGTTGTTACCTGTGTAGTACCGAGGATTTGTGTCCATTCCCCACCCGAAGTAGCGGTTGTAACTTCCACAATTTCATCAGTATCAGAGTTATTGAATGCCACTAAATACTCTCTGTTGTTTGCAACATCTTTCTTTGAAATTACATATAGAGCGTACTTTGAGTATCGCTCGAGCATTGGGCCATTGGCTAAGGCAGGGTTACTTTTACGAATCTCTGCTAACTTGATTAGATAATTAGCAACCGGGCTCTGGCTGGTGGCTGCAAAGGAATCACCATTTCCAATGGGTGCGCCACCAACTCGAACTTCGTTTTTCCACAGTTCAATATCTGTTGCAAACATGTCTTGTCGTGCGAATTGATCTTTACCGGAATTTGAGCCAGTCATGCCGACTTCGTCTCCGTAATAAACAACTGGTATGCCACGTGAGAAATACATCAACGCGTTAGCTAAATTAGTCCTAGGTAACAACTGATCTGCAGGTTGAATGCGTTTCCCAGCGATTATGTAACCGACTCGGCCAACGTCATGGTTGCCTAAAAATGTTACTAGGTTGCTAGCTGATGATCGTGCACTGGTGTAATAGTCATCATTTTCAAAGAGTGCGGACAACACTGGCGCATTGGAATACCCTGAGGCAAACTCTGTCGCTTTTGCTTGAAATGGAAAATCTAAAACAGTTTCAATCTTATTTTGTCGTACATAGGTCATCAGATTTAAAGTGCTGTAGTCAAAAACTTCACCAAAAATTGTAAAGTCTTTGATATCAGATTTTTTAGCTGTACCTTTTATTAACGGGGACCAGTTCTTGAAGAAATTGTCATCAACGTGACGCGCAGTATCCACTCTAAAACCAGATATCCCATACTTCGAAATCCACTGTCCATAGACATCAGCCCAACCCTTGTAGACAACAGGTTTTTCCGTAGCAAGATCATCTAGACCATAGAAATCACCCAGCTTGGTGCAATTTCCAACTCCCCAACATCTGCCCACATCTCCAACGTTGTGATAATTATTGATGTCATTGAGCCACGCAGGATTCTTCAGATTCTTGGATTCTGCTGGCAGGAATGCGGAAGTTCCAAGATACTTAATGACATCGCCAGTGTGGTTTGTTACAACATCTAAAATTATCTTTAACCCTAATTTTTTTGCACATTTAGAGAATTCGAGCATGTCAGCATTTGTTCCAAAGTGCGGATCCACATTGAGAAAATCGGTACCCCAGTATCCGTGGTAACCAGAGCCCGCACCGATTGCTTCTTGCTGAGTTACAACGGGGGTCAGCCAGACGGCCGTGAAGCCCAAAGACTTAATTCTGGCTAAACCATCATCACCTGGTTCGCATGTTCCCGTTAAACCCTTGAGATCGCCACCGTGCCAAAAAGCTGTGAGTGATGTATTGAACCCACCATTATCGTTGTTCTTCTTATCTCCATCTTTATATCTATCTGGCATTACAAAGTAGATCAGGTCTTGCGAAAGTCCAACCTTCGGCGAATTAAAATTTGCACCAAATGAGATCGACGATAGTGAAAGAAAAACCGAAACAAATAGTGCAAGTGTGATCTTGCGTTTCACATTTATCCCTTTACAGATCCGGCGGTAAGCCCATTCACAATATACTTTTGTAGTGACAAGAAGATTATGACGATTGGAATAGAGGCAAGGATTGAACCGGCTGCAAATGCACCCCAGTTGCTTGCGTACTGTCCACCAATAAACTGTTGTAAACCAACAGCAACTGTTCGTCCGCTCATTTCTACCAAGAACAATCGCGCAACAATAAACTCATTGAATGTGCCAATAAAACTGAGTAAACAAACGACCGCCAATACAGGCGTTGCTAGAGGAATAAAGATCAACCAATAGGTCTGCATTGGGCTTGCACCATCGATCTTTGCTGCTTCATCCAGCTCGGCAGGGATTGAATCCACAAAACCCTTTAGCAGCCAGATGTTAACGCCCATTGATCCGCCTAGATAGACGAGGATCAAGCCTGCTTGGGTACCTAGACCAATACCTGGTGCGAATGAGTACACACGTTCCATGATTACGTACACCGCTGAAAGTGCCAAGATTGATGGGAACATCTGAACTAACAGCAGTAATTGAATACCAAACTTCTTACCCTTGAACTTCAAACGACTAAATGCGAAAGCTGAAGCAGCACCAATCACCACAGAGCTAATTGCTACCGCTGACGCAATAATCAATGAGTTCTTTACCCATGACAAAAATGGAATCTTAGGTGAAGAAAAGAGCATTTTGTAGTTTTCAAAAGAAATCTCACGTGGAATAAATGAGGTCAGGTTAAGGCTTCCGGTTGGGTTAAATGACGAGAGCACCACTAGATACAGCGGAAACAAAGCAAAAACGCACATAAATATTGCGAATGTGTGACGCCACAGATTTTCGCGAAGCCATTTTGTCATCCGAAGGTCTCCATTACTTTTGATTTACGCAAGCCATAGAAGGAAATTGATGCCACAAGGAAGAAAATCAAGACTGAAATCGCACTAGCAAGTCCAAAGTCAAGGACATTTCGACCAAATGCAATCTGGTATGTGTAGCTGATCAAGATATCTGTGGCACCAGCAATTTCACCATCCAAGGTGTTTCTCGGACCACCACCCGTCAAGAGATAAATTAAATTGAAATTATTAAAATTAAAGGCAAAGGATGCAATAAGAAGAGGCGACAAGATCTGTAAGAGCAATGGAAGGGTGATGTTTCTAAAGACTTGGCGAGGATTTGCCCCATCGATTGCTGCAGCCTCTTGGAGCTCTGAAGGAATTGCTTGCAAAGAACCAGAGCAGATCAAATAGAAATATGGAAAACCTAACCAAAGATTTACCAGCAGTACAGCAGCACGTGCAAAGTTGGGATCAGAAAACCATGCAATATTTGTGTTCAAAAGATTGTTGATGGCACCGAACTCGGTGTTAAACATTCCACCCCAGATTAAAATACTCATGATGCTTGGCATGGCATATGGCAGAATCAAAATAGAGCGGTAGATACGTCGCCCGCGCATCTTTCGATTAAGCGCTAGGGCCAGCAACAAGCCGAAGGCAAAGGTGCTTAAAACTGTTAGCGAAGCGAAAATAACTGTCCAAATAAAGACTTTGATTAAAGGGGTTCGCACACGTGAGTCAGTCACAAGTTTCGTATAGTTTTCAAACCACACAGGAGCTCGCCATCCCGGTGTCAACATCTCCTGGGGAGATCCTTCAAGAACGAAGTTACCTCGGTTGTTATCAACATAGATCTGTCCAGTCTGAAGATTTTTCATCGTGTCAGATTTGGCGTCGTAAGCCAAGGATTGCCTAAACACGGCACCGACACCTTGTCCTTCAATGACTATGTAATAGCCATCCAAGTACTTGTATCTAATTTTTGTGTAAGCGTCACCCTTTGCTAATTCTTCAGCAGATAGTTCAGTAAAGCCCGGCGCTGTTGTTGCCACGCCATACTCATTAATTGTTAATTCCCCTGGGTTTAAAGTAGTTAGTTCATCTTCAGTTGAAATATAGAATTTTTGATTTGCAATATCTGAAACCAAAATAGCTTCACGGCCGTTTGAAGCTACGCCTGAAGCAAGATCAAATGTAGTTTGATTAGCATCCGGTTCAACTCCACGGATCAGTACCTGTTCGATCGCAGCATCTTTAGAAATGTAGTTGCCCGTTTGATAATTATAAGTTGACATTAAAACTGTAAAAAGAATTGGGGCAATCACAAAGGCGATAAAGAAGAGAATTCCTGGTACAAAAAATTTAAGTGGGATAGAAATTTTTGTGAAATAGGTAAAGTTAAGAGCCACGATCGCAACAATTAAAAATACGCCAATCGCGGTTTCACCCGATGCAACTGCGCTCTGAGCTAGCAAGCTCAAAATTGCGGTCACGATTGCAAGGGTGATTATCTTGAGGATTAATGCAAACTTACCTCGAAAAATGCTGCTCACTTTTTACCGCTTCCTAATTGTTCAATTGTGCAGATTGTGAAAGTAGTAGCGTGGGCGGGATTAAATCCCGCCCACGCTATTGAACTTTTAGACTGTGAAAGTTTTAACCTCTAACTTTCATTCCCTAAGAGAAATCTCTTAGAGGTCAGCCTTTCCTGCTGCGACGTTAGCCTTCCAAATTGCAGCAAGCTTCTTAGCTTCTGTAAGTGGATTCTTTCCGTCAACCAAGACTGCAGTCCAATAAGCTGGAGCTGAATCCCAGTAGTTAGCTCCACCAGCGTTGGTGTTCAAGAAAGCACCAATCTGTGGAATTGAGGAGAGACCTGCAGCCGCTCCCATAGCCTTCTGGCCACCGAGTACGAGCTGGCTCTTCTGAGCGCCCTTCTCGGCTGGTGGACGACCTTCTTCAGCCTGGTATGCAACCTGGCCCTTTGTTGATGCGAAGAAGCTAGTTAGAAGTGACTTAGCTGGAACAGCTACTCCGTGTGCTTCTGCGTATGAAGTAAGGAATGCACCGCTAACAGATCCGAACATCTTGCCGTATGTTCCGGCCTTTACACCTGGAACAGGTTGAATGTTCATATCGAAGCCAGCTTCTGCAAATGTACGCCAGTGCCAGTTACCAATAATTGCAAATGGAACCTTGCCAGCTAGGAAGTTATCCTGGCAACCAGTGTCAGTTGCTGGGAAGAAGCCATTGCTCTTACCGTTCTTGTCAAGAAGTAATGAACTTACATTCTTAGCAAATACTGTTGGATCAAAGCTCTTAGTTAAGTTAACAGTTCCGTTAGCGTTCATTAGGTATGGCTCTGCACCAAGTGCTGAGAAACCTGAAAGAGCGCCCCATGACATTCCGCCACCAGCAACACAAAGTCCAGCCTTTAGGCCTTTGCTTGTCTTGTTAGCTAGGTAGTACTTAACCATGTCGCCGTATGTCTTTGGTGCTGTCTTTACTAGCTTTGTGTTGAAAACCATTCCAACGTTGTTTACATCTACAGGAACGCCGTAAAGCTTTCCACCGTATGAAAGATCAAAGAACTGGCTTGGAGTGAACTGTGCCTTCTGCGCTGCAGTCAAAACTACAGGAGCAAGCTTTCCACTCTTTGCTAGTGCTGGAACCCAGTCGTTACCTGCAACGAAAATATCTGGGCCTGTTGTGCCTGATGCCTTATCAAGTGCATCTTTCAATGCATCGTAGCTAGAAAAAGATACGACCTTGATTGTGCTTCCTGGAACCCAGTCGCTCTTCTTTGCAAAAACCTTAGTTAGGTTTGGTCCGCGTGTTTCATCGGCCCAAATAAGAATTTCACTTGCAGCTTGTGCAGGAACAATTGTCACGCCAGCGGCAAATGACAATGTTGCAGCAAGAGCAAGACCCTTAAGTAGTCTGTTCTTCACTAATTGTTCTCCTTTTAGA
>JBILJK010000045.1:0-7127 GCA_044377285.1 Candidatus Planktophila sp. | reverse complement strand
TTGCATCTAGGTTTAATTCAATTGCACCAACTGCGTGGCTTGCATCCCACACAACCAATGCGCCAATTGCGCGGACTTGATCAGTTATAGATTTCAGATCAGTTCGGGCGCCAGATCGATATTGAATAACTTCTAGAGTTACTAGCGCAACATCATCATTAAGGTATGGAGCAAGAACTTCGGTTGTCATTCTTTCATGTTGAGCGATGGTTGGATCTTCGTTGTTGATCATGACAAGGTTTAAGCCAAACTGCTGTGCAATTCCATCAAGAATGTATCGATCCGTTGGAAAGTTCGCAGCATCTGTAATGATTGTTTTTCGACCCGGACGTGCATGAATTGCTGCAAGACATAACTGATAGAAGTTAACCGATGTTGTGTCACAGACCAACACCTGACCCGCTGCTGCACCAAGTGCAGCTTCACCTAACAAATCACCGGTTGGCTGAGCTTCATCGACCCAATGGCTCCATCCAGTAACAACTTCAGGACCCCATTCGTTAGTCATGAAATCATTAATCGCTGTAACCGTTGCCTTTGGTAACCGCCCCAATGAATTACCGTCTAAATAACACATGGTTGGGTCTGAAATCACAAATTGCGATTTGAAATGAGCCAGTGGATCATTTTTATCTAGCTCTAGCGCGTATTCGCGGTCAGTTACCTTCATGAGGGAAAGGTACGCTCTCCTACCGTGGCGCGCAATGTTGTAAACATCGAAGATGTCTCTAAAGCCTTTGATATCAAAGAGCTCTTGGTAGGTGTCTCACTTGGCGTATCTGAAGGCGACCGCATTGGAATTGTTGGTCGAAATGGTTCAGGCAAAAGTACATTAATGAAGGTTATGGCCGGAATCGAGCCACCTGATTCGGGCCGAGTAACAAAATCTAATTCAGCAAAGATTGGTTTGCTATCGCAGGTTGATTTAGCAGATCCTGAAAGCACAGTCGGTGAAGTTGTTTTAGGAAACACGGAAAAACACGAGTGGGCTAGTGATCCAAATATTCGTGAAGTCTTTACAGGACTATTTGGAAGCTTTGATGATCACATCTTTGATCGTAAGTTTGGGCAATTATCAGGTGGAGAACGCAGACGCGTTGGTTTAGCAAAATTACTGATCAACGAACTTGATTTGATTTTGCTGGATGAACCAACAAACCACCTAGATGTAGAAGGTGTTGCATGGCTTGCCACCTACATTAATAATCGACGTGGATTAGCAGTTGTTGTCGTAACGCACGATCGTTGGTTTCTAGATGCGGTTACAGAGCGCACTTGGGAAGTCGTCGAAGGCAAAGTCGAAGAATACGACGGCGGGTACAGCGCATTTGTTTTATCTAAAGCAGAGCGATCCCGTCAAGCATCGGTTATGGATCAACGCCGGAATATGTTGATTAAGAAAGAGCTTGCGTGGCTGCGTCGTGGTGCACCAGCTAGAACATCTAAGCCAAAATTTCGAATTGATGCCGCAAATGTTTTGATTGCTGATGAACCAGCGCCACGTGACCAAGGCGAACTTTTAAAGTTCGCACTTAATCGTTTAGGCAAGACTGTTTATGAGGCACACCATGTACAAGTAAAACTTGGCGACAACGAACTGATTGATGATCTGTATTGGAATGTCGGTCCAGGTGATCGAATTGGAATTGTTGGCGTAAATGGTGCGGGTAAAACTACTTTAATGCGCACCTTGACCGGTGAAATCCAACCAACTGCAGGAAAACTGGTAACGGGTGTAACTGTTAAAGCTGCTTTCTTAACTCAACACTTAGATGAATTAGATCCAACATGGCGCGTTCTAGAAGCAGTTGAAAAGATCGCTAACCGTGTTGAATTAGGTGGCGGCCGCGAACTTTCTGCATCGCAACTATGCGAGCGGTTGGGCTTTGATCGAGAATCTCAGTGGACCCCTGTTGGTGATTTATCTGGCGGTGAAAAGCGTCGTTTGCAGCTAACTCGCTTGTTAATGGATAGCCCCAACGTTTTGCTTCTTGATGAACCTACAAATGATTTTGATATCGAAACATTGACAGAACTAGAAGATTTGTTAGATAGCTATGGCGGAACACTCATTGTCATTTCTCACGATCGATACTTTTTAGAGCGCGTGTGCGATCGATTTGTTGGGTTGCTGGGAGACAAAAAAGTTCGTGATTTGCCGCGAGGGGTTGATGAGTACCTAGAGCAGCGGGCAGTTGCTTTGAATTCTGTCGCCACGATAGTTAAAGAAAAGAAAACTTCTAATGCTGCAGAACAACGACAGCTAAAGAAGGATCTAACACGCCTTGAACGCCAGATGGAAAAGTGTGCCGCGGCAATTGCAGCTTTAACTGCCGAGCAAGAGACTGCAGCCTTTGATGCCGATCGCCTAATTGCAATCGCTTCCGAGTTATTGGTTCTGAGCGCGGAAGCGACGAAACTTGAAGAGGAATGGCTGCAAGTCACGCTTTCATTAGAGGGTTGAGATAAAATCTACGCATGAGCCAAATTTCTAATGCCATTGAATCAATTCTTTTCCGCGCCCGTTTCCTTCTTGCACCACTGTATTTGGGGTTGGTTGGGGCATTAATTCTTCTCACATACCGCTTCCTCATCGAGTTCTATCACATAGCGATACACATCGGTGATGCAACTCCGCAAAGCTTTACTTTAGAACTCTTGGCCTTGTTGGATTTAACGCTTCTAGCAAACCTTATTTTGATGGTGATTTTTGCGGGATATGAAAACTTTGTTTCTCGTATTGATGTTGCAACAGAATCAAAGGATCGCCCACACTGGATGGGAACAATTGATTTCAGTGGTTTGAAAATCAAGTTAATTGGTTCGCTAGTTGCAATTTCTGTCATCGAACTACTCAAGGATTTCATTGAGTTGTCGGGCGAAGCTGAAGTTGGCGAAGGCACTATCTGGCGAGTAATTATTCACCTTACTTTTGTGCTTTCTGGAGTCTTATTCGCACTGATGGATTGGATCGCAGATAAGCGCGAGTTCCACGGCACTCACAAGTAATGCGCTTAGATTTATTAGCAGCTTTATCTGGGGCGATGATTGCGCTGCAAGCGCGCGCAAACGGGGAGCTTTCACACCGATTAGATAACGGATTGCAAGCAGCACTAGTGTCATTTAGTTCGGGCCTGCTGATAATTCTGTTGATCACGCCTTTTAGTCCACACATCAAAGAGGGCATTAAAAATCTACGGACCGCAGTTGCCAATAAAGAAATAGCACGCTGGAAGTTGTTTGCAGGAGCGCTCGGTGGCAGTTTTGTTGCTATTCAGACTCAGATTGTTCCTCTGATTGGCGTTGCCATTTATTCAGTGGCATCTATTGCAGGGCAAACAGCTATGTCTTTAGTGGTTGATCGAATCGGGCTGACTGGCGGTGGGAAAAAACTAATCTCACCTCGTCGAGTGATCGCTGCGGTACTAACAGTTCTTGCAGTTCTAGTCTCTGTCTGGGATCGCATTGATGCGAACAATCTCTCAATGCTCGCAGTGACTGCAGGGTGCATTGCAGGAGCGGTAGTCGGTGTGCAGCGTGCATTAAATGGCCAAATTAATGAGCACTCACATCAGAGTTTTACAACATCACTGCTTAATTTCATTACAGGAACTACATTTTTGGTGATCCTGATTGTTGTAGGGGTCGTACTTGGAAACAATGAGTTATCGCCATTACCAGCCGGCCCATGGTGGATCTACACCGGGGGAGTAATTGGCGTCATATACATTGCTTTCACATCAACAATTGTTCAACACCTAGGTGTCTTAACATTTACATTGTTTAGCGTTGGCGGGCAGCTAGCTGCATCACTTGTTATCGACTTAGTGTCACCAACAGATGGGGTAAGCGTTAGTGCTTATTTAATAACTGGCCTTGCAATGACGTATATCGGTGTTATCGCCGGTGGCGTAAGTAGCCTACGAGTGAAGAAACCACAGAAGCAATAATAAAGAAAGCTGCAATTGCATAAGAAGAACTCTTTACCCACGGCAATGTAGCTGCGTAATAACCAGCCAAAGTAATTCCAACACCCCACAGCAATGCACCTAATGTGTTTGCTGATAAGAACTTGTAGTAGTTCATCTTTGAAGCACCAGCAATTGGTGGGACAAAGGTGCGAATCCACGGGAAGAATCTGGCAGCAACAACTGCCCACCAACCAGTTTGTTCATAGAAACGTTCTGAGCGCTCAATCATCTTCTGAATTCTTGGCCCTTTGTGTTTATCTAGATATGGCCGGCCAACCGTTCTGCCCAGGACAAATCCGACCTGATCGCCAAAGAATGCAGCTAAGAAAATCACTGAAACTAAAATTACGATATTAACTTCACCGTGGGCTGCCGCAACTAAGCCAGCACTAAAGAGAATCGAATCTCCTGGCAAGAAGAATCCCAGAAGCACGCCTGTTTCTACAAAAACAATGGCTCCAATGAGCAGATAAAGATAGAAGGGTGGAATTGATTCAAATTGGGAATCAAAAGATGCAGCTACTTCAATCACACTGACTTCTTAACCGCCGCAGCTACAGCTTTTACAACATTGGGATCGAAAACACTCGGAACAATGAAAGAAGTGTTGAGTTGATCAGGTGAAACACACTCTGAAATTGCTGCAGCAGCGGCAAGAAGCATCTGATCTGAAATCTTATGTGCATTAGCATCTAGCAACCCACGGAAGATTCCGGGGAAGGCTAATACGTTATTGATTTGGTTTGGCTGATCGCTACGTCCTGTTGCGACAACAGTTGCGTACTTTCGTGCAATCACTGGATCAATCTCAGGATCTGGGTTTGCAAGTGCAAAAACAATAGAGCCCTTAGCCATTGAGGCAACATCAGATTCAGTTAAGACATTAGGTGCGCTAACACCAATGAATATATCGGCGCTAATCATTGCTTCAGAAATCGTGCCGGTAAAATTTGTTGGATTACTGTTATTGATAAACCATTGCTGCATTGAATCATCAGACTTCATATCGTTATGGATTACTCCGTGATGATTAAAGCCGATGATGTTGCTTGCGCCATCTAGAGTTAACAAACGCGCAATTGCATTACCTGCTGCTCCAACACCACTTAACACAATTTTTGCAGATTTCAAATCCTTTTTAACTAATTTAAGGGCGTTGCGAAGCGCGGCAAGAACCACAATCGCAGTTCCGTGCTGGTCATCATGGAAAACTGGAATATCCAATAGTTCGCGCAAACGAGCTTCTACTTCAAAACAACGTGGCGCAGAAATATCTTCTAAGTTAATTCCACCATAAACAGGTGCAATCAATTGCACGGTGCGCACAATTTCATCAACATCTTGCGTATCTAAACAAACTGGCCAAGCATCAACATCGGCAAAGCGCTTAAACAAGGCTGCCTTGCCTTCCATCACAGGCAATGCTGCAGCTGGACCGATGTTTCCAAGTCCTAAAACAGCTGATCCATCGGTGACTACAGCCACGGTATTGCGCTTAATAGTAAGGCGACGAGCATCAGATGGGTCAGCCACGATTGCTTGGCAAATACGAGCTACACCAGGAGTGTATGCACGAGACAAATCATCACGAGTCTTTAGTGGCACTTTTGAGGCAATTTCAATTTTTCCGCCAAGGTGCAAAAGGAATGTTCGATCACTTACTTTGCGAACAGTTAATTCCGAATTTAAAGATATCGCTGCAGTTATTTGCTCTGCATGTTCGGCATCAATTGTGTCGCATGTTATGTCGATTACAACTTTATCGAGCAGAGATTCCACAACGTCAAGTGCGGTAATAGTTGCACCGGCACCAGTAATAACTGTTGTTGCTAGTGCTACCGGATTTGCATCTGGTGAACCTTCGACACGAATTGTGATTCCGTATCCAGGTGATGTTGATGCCATTTACACAACTCCGTATAAGCGATCGCCAGCATCGCCTAAGCCCGGAACAATGTAGCCATGCTCATTTAATTTTTCATCAAGCGCGCCAGTTACAAGCGTGATGGGCACGCGACTGTTTGCAAACTCTTTTTCCACTGCCGCGATTCCTTCAGGTGCAGACAAGATACAGACAGCGGTGATATCTGTTGCTCCAAGATCAATCAGATAATGAAATGCCATAATCAAAGTTCCACCAGTTGCAAGCATCGGATCTAAAACAAAAACCTGTCGTCCTGAAAGATCATCAGGAAGACGATTTGCATAGGTACTTGCCTCTAAAGTCTTTTCGTCGCGAACCATTCCCAAAAATCCAACTTCGGCTGTTGGGATTAATTTGCTCATACCTTCGAGCATTCCCAGACCTGCACGCAAAATTGGTACAACTACCGGACGAGGTTCAGCTAATTTTTGGCCCTTTGTCTTTGTGACAGGGGTTGTAATTTCTACTTCGTGAGTTCGTACATCGCGGGTTGCCTCGTACGCCAAGAGGGTTACAAGCTCTTCGACCAAGCGTCTAAATGTTGGCGAATCCGTCCGTTCGTCGCGCAAAACCGTCAATTTGTGGTTGATCAATGGGTGATTGGCGACATGTACTTTCATAGGTATTACCTTACAGGGGTTTCATTCCTTTCCAATGAGTGAAAGTATGCGCACATGTCAGATTTCGAAGAAGAGCTGGTTGAGGAGATTGAATCCTTCGACGCAATCGACGATGTAGTAACCGACCTCACAAGCGAAATGGATTTTGCAGTCGCGGCTTGGCACGAGGACGGACGTTGGACTTTGGGCACGCTGCCCGACCCATATGACATTGCACAGATAATCACTCGTTTGAAATCGCAACAAACAAATGGTGGCTCGATCGCACTAATTTCAATTGACGAAGAGTTCTTTATTTTAATTCGCGTTTTAGGTTCGCACATTTCATTGTTCTTAAGTGATGCAACTGCAGCACTTGATTATCCAGTCGCAGAAGAGTTAATGGAGATCGCAGATCTTCCGATTCCTGAAGATGATGAAGAGTCGGGTCCGGTCGGTCATCTAGAAATCTTGGCTGATTTAGGAATGAGTGGGATGGAAATTTCTGCATTGTGTGATGATGAAGAATTATTTCCAGATGAACAGCTTGAAGCCATCGCAGCGCGCTTAGGATTCGGCGATCAGTTTGCGGAGTTATTGGATCTGTGAACGATATTGAAATGATGCGTGTTG
>JBILJK010000004.1:0-26045 GCA_044377285.1 Candidatus Planktophila sp. | reverse complement strand
GTAGCAGCTGTGAATAATTCATCTTCTACCCGGTCAAGTTCGCCTGCAATATTGGCAGCTGATGCTTCTGCCTCAATTGCTAGCTGTTCTACGACTAGTACAAGATCCTTGGCTGATGACCAGCGAAGATTTGATAGCTCGGTAACTAAACCAAGTGCAAGTGCGCCAATCTTTTTTCCTAACAAATCAGAGATAAATGCTGCCTTTGCTGTGCCATCACGAGATGGATCAGTAAGGGCGCGACGCACAGCAATATTTGTGCTGAGTACCTCTGCAACAAAGAAAAGCTCAGAGCTCATTGCAGATGCACTGTTTGCATCTGCGCCTTTGACGGCAGCATCAAGTAACGCACGTGAAGCCACAAGTGACTTACGGCTGCTGCCTCCGAAGTGAGCTCTCATATTTACAGCTTCCTAATCTCTACTTTGATTTTTCTAGATCTTCAAGAAAGCGATCAACAATTCGTGATTGACGCGCTTGATCATCCAGTGCTTCTCCAACAATCTTTGAAGCAAGTTCCACAGCGAGTGCACCAACTTCATTACGAAGTGATGTGACTGCTTGCTGACGTTCTGCTTCGATTGAAGCGTGCGCTGCTGCTGTAATGCGAGCCGCTTCTTCTTGCGCCTTGGCACGAAGATCTTCAATGATTGCTGCACCCTGAACGCGAGCTTCTTCGCGAAGAGTCTGTGCTTCTGACTGTGCCTTCGATAGCTGTTCGGTGTACTGATTAAGCGCACGTTGTGCTTCAACCTGCGCCTTTTCTGCACGCTCGATGCCACCTTGAATTGCTTCTGTTCGCGCGGTGAATGCTTTTTCAAACATTGGCACAACGAACTTGCGAAGCACAAGGAATAGAAGTGTGAACGCGATGGCTCCCACAATCAATTCAGCTGTGTGCGGAATTAAAGGGTTGACCTTTCCCTCCGCAGCTACATTAACAAATTGCATCAGTTGTCCTTAAATAAATTCTTCGAATTAGAGAACGAATGCGAGTACGAGGCCGAAGAGTGCGAGAGCTTCAGCAAGCGCGAAACCTAGGAACGCGATTGGCTGTAGAACGCTACGTGCTTCTGGCTGACGTGCAACGCCGTTGATGTATGCGGCGAAGATAAGTCCTGTTGCGATACCCGGACCAATTGCTGCGAGGCCGAAACCAACAAGGTTGAGTGTGCCTTCCATTTATTTCTCCTTATTTCCTATTAGTGCTCGTCGGCAAGGGCGCCGGCGATGTATAGAGCTGCGAGCAGAGTAAAGATGTACGCCTGCAAGCATTGGACCATGAATTCAAAGAAGGTCAACACAATGCCGATACCGAAGGCAAATGGGCTGATCAACTTCAAACCAATAACACCTTGGAGTAGATGTTCTCCACCCAAGATAAACACGAGCAACAACAAGTGGCCCGCAAACATATTTGCAAAAAGACGAAGTGAAAGCGTTAGTGGTCGCACAACAAAGAATGTAAGAATTTCAAGTGGTGTAATCAGGATGTATGCAGCTTTTGGAACGCCAGGCATAAACAAGATTTCCTTGAAGTACTTAAATGCACCTTGCTTGCGAATTCCTACATAGTGGAACACTAAATAAGTAGAGAATGCTAAAACATAAGGGAATGAAACATGCGACATTGTTGGGAACTGAATCAGCGGAATAATTCCGAAAAGATTGTTCACCAAAATAAATGTAAACAAGGTAAATAGGTACGGCACAAAACGCATGAATTCGTGACCGATGACCTCTTTAGCCAAGTTTTCGCGCACAAATGAGTACACAGATTCACCAGCGAATTGAAACTTGCTGGGGACAATTGCGGCTTTGCGCGCGGACAAAATGAAGAATACTGAAATCAAAATTACAGAAAGAAAGACAAGAAGAATTGGTTTGGTTGTGTAAACGTTGTCACCAAAAATTGGAGGAAGTTCGAAGTCTTTGGTGCTTGGTGGGACGAATCCTTCACCTTCAGCAGAACGCACTAGAACGCGCACGCACACTCCTCACAGGCCAATACAGCTGGTCGATCTAACGGGAAGACGGAGCAACCCTATGGGAGAGGGGTTATTTATGAGAAATCGAAATGGTTGTAGAAACTGTGAGATTGAGCGTGGGCGATGGGCTATTCGCGGCCGAAACGGAGCCAGACTAGGTAGATCGCCCCGCTGATTCCCACGAGCAGGCCGATAAGGGTGAAAATCCCCTTGTCCAGCCACTTGTCCAGCCCATAGCCGATTCCGCCCCAGAAGATCAGGCCAGATAAGAGGTATCCAAAGATGGACCACATTGCATTCTCATCGCGATTTGCCATGGTGACTCCTTACTATTCAGTTCTTACCTGTCCACGTCGGACTTGTTGGTTACGGGCAGAGGTAAATGTAGGCGTAGTTTCATGTAACTGGCAATCTCGCCCCATAGCCAGGCGATTGTGAGAGCCACAGCCGTAACCCCAAAGGCGATCCGGTCGATTGTGGCCCGATCTGTGTACTTAGCGATAGCCCATAACAAAGTCCCCAGCGCAAAGAGCTTGGCAAAGTAAGAAAATAAGGCCATTGCCATGGTTGAGATTGGATCCAAATTACGAGTCATACGAGAGACAGCAATATGAATAACAAAAAAGATGATTACAACAAATTGCGCAAGCAGTGCGCCCCAAAAACCACTTTTTCCCTGAACAACTGCAGATGTTGCAATTGCGATAATGCTTACAACAAGTGTTGGAATAAATGCGCCTTTCAGTAATTTCGACTCGTTGCTTTGCTCACTCATGCCAATACCTTTTTCTTATATTTCATAACGGCAGCACTTGATACAGCAAAGAATAATGCTGTTAAGACTGCCACCCACCATGGCGCAAAAGCTAAGACAGTTACCGGAAATGCAATTGTTGCAGTCCACAAATACAGAATTAAAATAGTTTGACCAGTTGAGTTGCCCGCACTGAGCAATCGGTGGTGCAGGTGCAAATTATCTGGTGCAAAAGGAGACTTACCAGCTTTTACACGACGGCTAACCGCCAGAAGCAAATCCAAGAATGGAATCGCAAGAACTGCAAAGGGAAGTAAAAGTGGCAACAGGGTTGGGCCTAATTTTTCTGCAGAAATTGCATTGGGATCAACCTGTCCCGTTAAAGTAATTGCAGCAACAGCCAGCAACAGCCCCAATAACATCGATCCGCTATCCCCCATGAAAATCTTTGCTGGGCTTAAGTTATGTGGCAAGAAACCAAGACAAATACCTATTAATACCGCTGTTACTAGCGAAGGTGCGCCAGCGCGACTAAAGCCATAGTCAACTGCTAGCAGATAAGCAAAAGCAAAAAAGGCAATTCCTGAGATCGCGACTACTCCTGCTGCAAGCCCATCCAGGCCGTCAATAAAGTTAACAGCATTAATTACTACCAGCACGATCAGCACTGTTAGCAATTGGCCAATGCTTGGAGGCAAGGTAATAACGCCATTAATTGGAAGCCACAAAATTTGTATTCCATACAAGAGCAAAATACCTGCAGTAAAAACTTGTCCAGCAAGCTTTGTTAAGGCATCTAATTCGAAGCGGTCATCTGCCATGCCCAATAAAACTATTGCCGTTGATGCCAGAAAAATTCCCTGTGCTTCATGCCCGATAGATTTTCCAACAAGAGGCAGATTGCTTACGATCAAAAAGGTGAGAGCCATTGCGGCCCACATAGCAACCCCACCCCAACGAGCAGTTGGTGTGCTGTGAATATCGCGCTCTCGAATGCCTGCAACAGCTCCAAATCTAACTGCCATGGTGCGAACAATCGGAGTAATTAGGTAACACAAAGCTGCAGATATCAGCAGGGTTACTAAGTACTCGCGCATTACTAAATATTATGCCTGGTAAATAGGAAAACGCGCAGTTAATGCATGAACTTCAGATTTAATCGTTGCATGTGCCGCGACATCATCAGTTTTGATAGCGCGTGAAATCAAGGTTGCGATCTGCTTCATTTCCTCAACACCCATACCCTGAGTAGTTGTGGCAGGTGAACCAACCCGAATACCACTTGTGATGCCAGGCTTTTCTGGATCGTATGGAATTGAGTTTTTGTTCATAACAATTCCTGCAGCTCCGCATCGTTCGTCGGCAACTTTGCCGGTAACGCCAGTGCTGCGAATATCCATAAGTGCCAAGTGTGTTTGAGTGCCGCCAGATACTGCGCGCATACCTTCTGCTTCAAGTCCTGCAGCAAGCGCCTTTGCATTAACAATGACATCGGCAGCATATTTTTGATACGCAGGTGTTGCACACTCTGCGAGCGCAATTGCTTTGCCTGCTACTGCTGACATGATCGGTCCACCCTGCATTCCAGGGAATACCGCCTTATCAATTGCAGCGGCATGTTCTGCCTTAGCCAAAATCATTCCACCGCGCGGACCACGCAAAACTTTGTGTGTTGTAAATGAAACAACATCTGCATATGGCACTGGAGAAGGAATTGCCTTACCTGCAACCAGCCCAATGAAGTGCGCCGCATCTACCCACATGATTGCGCCAACTTCATCGCAAATTTCACGGATCTTTGCAAAATCAACAAGTGATGGATAGGCGGTTGCACCCGAACAAATCATCTTTGGCTTTGTGCGAATTGCCTGATCACGCAGCTCGTCATAATCAATGAGCTCGTTATCTTGACGAACACCGTATGACTCGATGTTGAACCACTTACCAGAAAAGTTAACTGGGGATCCATGTGTTAAGTGACCACCATGTGCCAAAGACATTGCAAGAACTGTGTCCCCTGGTTTTGTAAATGCTTGGTAGACCGCAACATTTGCAGAAGCACCTGAGTGTGGTTGAACGTTGGCATGTTCTGCACCGAACAATGACTTTGCGCGATCAATTGCTAGGTATTCCGCCTTATCAACCTCTTCGCATCCACCGTAGTAACGCTTCCCTGGATAGCCTTCGGCATACTTATTAGAAAGTGTTGAACCAAGGGCGGCAAGTACTGCGCGCGAGGTGAAGTTTTCAGATGCGATCAACTGCAGGTTGGTCTGCTGGCGCTTTAGTTCAGATAAAAGAACCGCTGCGATATCAGGATCCTGCTGGGTCAAAAGGTTGAAATCTGGGCCATAGAAAGTTTCGGACATGTCCAAACCCTATAGGCAGATGGGGCCAAACACTGGTTGGACTAGGCGCCCGTAGCGCCCGGGACGATCTCTTGAATCTCTTCTAGCGAGACAGCCCCCACACGAAGAACACGTACCCCAGTTTCATCAGCCTCAATGACCGTTGAAACTAGGCCTTTGCGTAGCTTTCCATTATCAAATTTCAGCGCAACATCTGAATCTAAAACCATTACATCGCTGAGCACTTGTGGCGAAGGCATTCCCTTACGAGAAGCACTTGCAACTGCCAATGGTCCTGTTTGTGAAACTAATGCCTTGGCAAACTTAGCTCGTGGGATTCGAACACTGACACGATCTAACTGATTGTTGTCCCCTAAATCCCAGCTAAGTCCAAGTTGTGGACGTAAATTCAGGGACATCATTCCGGGCCAAAACTTTTTCATTAAACCTTTTATTTCAGGTGTAACTTCGCGAACAATTCCTTCAGTTGTCTTGGTGCTGCCAACAATTACTTGCGCAGCGGTGAACAAGGAATCTCCACGCAGCACATGCATCGCGCGCACTGAATCTGCTCTAAATGCATCACAGACATATGCGTAACTATGTTCCATCGGAATAACGATGATGAATCCATCGGCGATTGCTTTGGCAGCCTTGTTAACGTGGCGAGTTAGTTCACCTTTTTTAAGATCAATTTCCTTTGCCATGGCTACCTCCTTACTGCGCTAGTCCAACGGGGACGACCTACTAGGTCATCATGCAGGGCAACCTCTGAAAAATCTACTGATAGGGCATCGGCAATAGCAGCGCCTTGCTCTTCGGTATGTTCAATTACCAAAACTCCCCCACTTTTCAGCAATCGTGCTGCAGCAGCGATAAATATCTTCGGAAGCTCCATACCTGTTGGGCCGCCAAACAATGCGATATGGGGCTCAAAACCGGCTACATCTCGTGGCAATTCTTGTGAATCTGGAACATACGGCGGATTAGCAATAACAACATCGCATTTAATTCCTGGTAAAACATCTGCGACATCGCCTTCGACAACTCGAACATTTTCAGCGATCACTGAAACGTTTTTCTTCAGCCAGACCAGCGCTTCGGGGCTCTTTTCAACTGCAATGACCCGTGTTGTTGGAGCTTCAGTTGCAATCGCCAAAGAAAGCGCACCAGATCCTGCACCTAAATCAATAACACTAACTGGCGCTGGCAGGTTTTCGATGTGTTGCAAAACTGCCTCCACCAATAACTCTGATTCAGGACGAGGCACTAAAACTCCTGGACCTACTTCAATGTTGAGGTATCTAAATCCAGCTGTGCCCGTTAAGTACTGCAACGGTTCAAAGTTCAGGCGACGATCCAATAAATCATAGAACTGCTCTTCCAAAACATCTTTGTCGTCGATGCCTAGCAAAGTTGATTCAACTAAGACAGTGTTGTGTAGATCCATTCTGGACAAACCAAGAACGTGGGCTAATAAGTGCTCGGCATCTACATCAGAAATTGCAGATTCAACTAACTGCACCTTTGCATCGCGCAGTATCTCTTTGATATTCATTTAACAGGGATACGCGCGTTAGTTAGCGTTTGCCAAACGTGCAGCTTTGTCAGCATCTAGCAATGTTTGAATCATGTCATCTAGATCCCCGTTAAGGACGGCATCTAAGTTGTTTGACTTGTAGTTAACGCGGTGATCACTAATTCGATTTTCAGGATAGTTATAAGTACGGATTCGTTCAGAACGATCAACTGTGCGTACCTGGCTCTTGCGTTCAGCGGATGCAATAGCTTCAGCCTTTTCTTGCGCATCAGCTAAAAGGCGAGCACGCAAAATACGTAGCGCTGATTCCTTATTCTGTAACTGACTCTTTTCATTCTGGCAAGAAACAACAATTCCTGTTGGAACGTGGGTTAATCGCACCGCAGAGTCAGTTGTATTAACTGACTGCCCACCAGGACCTGATGAGCGGTAAACATCTACGCGCACATCATTCATATTCAGATCAACATCTACTTCCTCCGCTTCAGGAAGGATCAAAACTCCTGCTGCAGATGTATGGATTCGTCCCTGACTTTCAGTCTCTGGCACTCTCTGTACGCGATGAACGCCGCCTTCAAACTTCAAACGCGCATAGGGAGATTCTCCAGGGGCTGCCACACCTTTTGATTTAACCGCTACGGAAATATCTTTGTATCCACCCATTTCACTTTCAGTGGCATCAATAATTTCAACTTTCCAGTTGTGCTTTTCGGCATAACGCATATACATGCGCAATAGGTCACCAGCAAATATCGCTGATTCATCACCGCCGGCACCTGCTTTAACTTCCAAAATAACATCGCGATCATCATTAGGATCACGAGGCAATAACAACTCTTCTAATTTTGTAGCTGCTGCATCACGTGTTGCCTCGAGTGCTGGAATTTCGGAGGCAAAATCTGGATCAACAGCTGCCAGCTCTGCAGCCGCTAACAAATCATCTTCAGAAGATTTCCATGCTTTGAAACCTGCAACGACAGGACCAAGTTGGGCATAGCGACGTCCAAGCTTGCGTGCATTTGCCTGATCATCATGTATAGAGGGATCAGCCATCTTTGCTTCGAGTTCGGCGTATTCGCGCACCATTTCATGTGCTGATGCAAAACGATCATTGCTCATTGACTGCTCCTTTCTTTGTCCGTGTTAAATAATTACTACTTGGGAAATAAAAAAACCGCGACCGCACCCCACTAGGGATGCGATGCGGTTCCTTTAAAAAGCTACTTTGCTTCTTTTTTGCCGAAGCGCTCTTCGAACTTAGCCACGCGACCACCAGTATCAAGGATGCGCTGCTTGCCTGTGTAGAACGGGTGGCATACAGAACACACTTCAACATAAATTGAACCGCTAGCTACTGTTGAACGAGTTACAAACTTCTCGCCACAACCACAAGTAACTTGGGTGTCTTTGTACTCTGGGTGGATCTCTGGCTTCATGGTTATTCCTTATATTCGTGTTTGGGTCCTGCTCCTATTAATTAGGTATCAGGTGAACCAAACGGACGGTTAACAGACCCCAAGGGTAAGCGATAAGCCTACATTTGAGAAATTTACGCTTACTTTGAGTCGTCTGGACCCGAAGTTGTCTTCTGAATCTGCATCAAGAACTCGACGTTGGACTTAGTGCCCTTCATCTTCTCAAGCAGCAGTTCAAGTGCAGCTTGTGGCTCTAGTGCGTGCAATACGCGACGTAGCTTCCAGACAATATTGAGCTCTTCTGAACCCATAAGGATTTCTTCCTTACGTGTACCTGAAGCAACAACGTTAACAGCTGGGAAGATTCGCTTGTCGGCCATACGGCGATCAAGGATTAACTCCATGTTTCCAGTTCCCTTGAACTCTTCGAAGATAACTTCATCCATACGAGAACCTGTATCAACCAGAGCGGTTGCAAGAATCGTTAGCGATCCGCCATCTTCAATGTTACGAGCAGCTCCAAAGAACTTCTTTGGTGGATACAGCGCTGCTGAATCAACACCACCAGAAAGAATACGTCCTGATGCAGGTGCAGCGATGTTGTATGCACGACCAAGACGAGTAATTGAGTCAAGAAGCACAACTACATCATGACCTAGTTCAACTAAACGCTTTGCACGCTCGATCGCAAGCTCTGCAATAGTTGTGTGGTCATCTGCAGGGCGATCAAAAGTTGAAGCAATAACTTCACCCTTAACGCTGCGCTGCATATCTGTAACTTCTTCTGGGCGCTCATCAACTAGAACAACCATCAAGTGACACTCTGGGTTGTTTGTTGTGATCGCGTTAGCAATTGCTTGAAGCACCATTGTCTTACCAGCCTTTGGAGGCGAAACAATAAGACCACGTTGACCCTTACCAATTGGTGCGATCAAGTCGATTACACGTGTTGTAAGAACATTTGGTTCTGTTTCAAGGCGCAAACGCTCCTGCGGATACAGTGGAGTTAGCTTTCCGAACTCAACACGGTTACGTGCTTCTTCAGGTGTCATTCCGTTAACTGTTTCAAGAGTAATAAGTGCGTTGAACTTCTGCTTTGTTTCACCCTCACGTGGCTGGCGAACTTGGCCTGTTACAACATCTCCCTTGCGCAAACCGTTCTTGCGAACCTGCTGCAATGAAACATAGACATCGTTTGGTCCTGGCAAGTATCCAGCTGTGCGAATAAATGCGTAACTTTCAAGAATATCGAGCAAGCCACCTACTGGAACTAGAACATCATCTTCGCCAATAACTGGTTCGCGCTCTTCGCGCGGAGCACGGTCACGGTTGCGATCGCGGTTACGGTCACGTCCACGACCACGGTCATTGCGGTCATAACGATCGTTGCGACCACCACGGTCGTTATTGCCACGATCATTGTTGTTCTGTGGCGCTGAATCCTCATCACCATCATCATCTGAATCCTGATTGTTGTTGGCAGGCTTTGAATCCTTCTTGCGGTTGTTGCGTGCTTCGCGGCGTGCTTCGCGTTCAGCCTTTGCAGCTTCGCGGTTCTTTGCCTGCAGGTCAGCGATCGCTTCTACAAGTGCGTCCTTCTTCATCTTTGCCGCGCCATCGACACCTAGTTGCGTTGCAACTGTCTTTAACTTTGGAAGGGTCATGGCAGCAAGCTCTGGACTTTGTGAGCGAACTGGTTCAATTTCTGTTGTCATGAATATCTTTTCACTATCGGTTCTAGGGCTTAAATCCTAAAGAACCTGGGATTTTTGTTTTTTAAATACATTCTTGTGGGACTTTGTCTGATGTGTTACTGGCCGCTAGATGTGCCGTTCAGATGTGTAAAGGTTAGCAGGATTAGGCGCGAATTCGCAAAATTAAGCGGTGATGACGCTTACACCTGTACGAGAAATGCCCAAGGCAATCATGTGGAACTTATCCCCGGCTGCACGCTCTAATTCTGCTGCCTCTGTGTCCCCACCAGTGTGCAGAACCAGCACTGTTGGACCAGCCCCTGAAATAAAGGCGGCCACACCAGCTTTACGAAGCTTTGTCATCAGCGCGAAACTATTAGGCATCGCATCCTTGCGATATGCCTGATGCAAGTAATCTTCGGTCGCACCCAGCAATAGATCTGGACGATGTTGTAAAGCTTGAACTAATACTGCAACGTTGCTTGAGTTTTTGACAGCATCGCTATGTGGGATTGATTCAGGCAACATTTTACGAGCCTTTGATGTTGACAGTTCAGTTGCTGGAACAAATGCAAGTGCGCCGATTCGCGGATCGACATCAAAATTTAATGATTGAGCAACAACATCACCGCGTTGGGACTCTTGCCATGCCAGATTTGCACCACCAAAAATAGCTGCTGAAACATTATCTGGATGGCCTTCCATCTCATTGGAAATATTTAACAAATCTTCATTACTCATGCGTTCATTACCACCAAGAACAAGTGCTCGTGCCAGCGCTAATCCACCAACGATTGCAGCTGCAGATGAACCTAGACCACGACCATGAGGAATAACATTTAATTGTCGCAATGCAATTCCGCGCGGACGACCACCTAAGAAATCAAAACCTTTGTGCATTGCTTTAATAACTAAATTTTTATCTGTTGTTGGCACATTGTCAGCACCTTCACCTGTGACATCAATGTCAACGCCTGGCTCATCCATAACCTGTGCCATATATCGATCATGCATATTCAGGGCTAATCCAAGGCAGTCAAAACCCGGACCCAAGTTGGCACTAGATGCTGGAACTTGAACCTGAACTGGTTGTGCTTTAAATGTTGGTTTCATTCTTATGCCAGACCTAATGCTTTAGCGGCAATCTTCGCGTTCACTGGAACAACTACTGGCTTCTTGGCAGCATCTAGCGCATATGGAATATCTTTCAAACCATGTCCAGTAACAGTGATGACAATTGTCTTTCCTTGTGGCAATTTGCCGGCCTTCTTGTACTTGATCAACCCGGCAAGACCTGCAGCAGATGATGGCTCAACAAAGATGCCTTCTTTAGCTGCAATTAAGCGGTATGCGCTCAGAATTTCGCGATCAGTAACAGAGTCAATCACGCCACCTGATGAATCACGGGCATCAATTGCTTGCTGCCATGACGCAGGATTTCCAATACGAATCGCTGTTGCAATTGTTTCAGGGTTCTTAACAACTTTTCCCTTAACAATCGGAGCAGCACCTGCTGCTTGAAATCCGTACATCATTGGCAACTGTGTGGAAAGACCATCCTTGTAGTACTCCCTGTAACCCTTCCAATATGCAGTGATGTTTCCTGCATTACCAACCGGCAGAGCGTGAATATCTGGAGCATCACCAAGCATGTCTACAACTTCAAAACTTGCAGTCTTTTGTCCTTCGATTCGGTACGGGTTAACAGAGTTAACAAGTGCGACAGGATAATTTTCTGAAAGCTCTTTTGCTAGCGTCAAGCAATCATCAAAATTGCCATTGACCTGCAAAATTGTTGAATCATGAATAACTGCTTGTGCCAGCTTTCCCATTGCGATCTTGCCCTTAGGAATTAATACTGCTGGGCGCATTCCTGCCTTAACAGCGTAGGCAGCAGCGGAGGCAGATGTGTTTCCTGTTGATGCACAGATAACAGCTTTAGCACCATCTTCTGCAGCCTTAGAAATCGCCATTGTCATTCCGCGATCTTTAAATGAACCTGTTGGATTTAAGCCTTCGTACTTGATCCAGACATTGTTTCCTAATAGTTCTGAAAGATTACATGCATAAATAAGTGGAGTTCCACCTTCACACAAAGAAACAATCGGAGTTTTTGCACTTACCGGAAGACGGTGGCGGTACTCCTCAATAACTCCACGCCACTGGTGCGCGCCGCTATCTTTTTTAGTGAAAAGACCCATTAGACGGATGCTCCCTCGACGCGAATTACGCTCTCGACCTTGCTGACAATATCCATTGCCTTCAATTTTTCAACGCAGGCATCTAATGCATCCTCTGTTGCTGCGTGTGTTACGACAATTAATTCAGCATCCTCGCCAAGACCTGATTGGCGCACAGTTTGGATCGAAACGTTTTCGCTAGCAAATGTTTGTGCAATCGATGCCAAAACACCTGATTTATCAGCAACATGCAGGCGTACAAAGAATTGAGATTTCACGGCACCGATTGGGGCAATATCAAGGTCTGCATAATCTGATTCGCCATAACCAACAGTTGAATAAGCAGCATGGCGGGCAACTGCAACTAGATCACCAAGAATTGCTGATGCTGTTGGTGCACCACCTGCCCCGCGGCCGTAGAACATCAACTGGCCAGCTGCTTCAGATTCAACATAGATCGCATTAAAAGCGTTACGAACAGATGCCAAAGGATGTGCCATAGGCAAGATCACTGGATGGACTCGGACTGAAATTTCATCTTTAACTGTTAGTTCGGCAATTGCTAATAATTTGATCACGCTGTTCATTGATTTGGCAGCAAGTACATCTTCTGATGAAATATGTGAAATACCTTCGCAGTAAACCTCATCGATTACAACGGTGCTGTGAAATGCAAGGCTTGCAAGAAGCGCCGCCTTTGCTGCTGCATCATGTCCTTCGATATCAGCTGTTGGATCTGCTTCTGCGTAACCAAGCTTCTGCGCTTCCTTTAAGACCTCATCAAAGGCACGGCCTTCTTCATGCATCTTTGTAAGAATGTAGTTTGTTGTGCCGTTAACAATTCCCATTACGCGAGTGATCTGATCGCCGGCGAGTGATTCGCGCATTGAGCGAATAATCGGGATCGCACCAGCAACTGCTGCTTCGTAATACAAATCTACTTTTGCCGCATCAGCTGCATTAAATAATTCATGTCCATGAGTTGCAAGCAACGCTTTATTTGCAGTGATTACAGATTTACCATTTTTGATCGCTTCAAGTATTAAGGATTTGGCAGGTTCGATTCCGCCCATGACTTCAATAATGATGTTGATGCTTGGATCTGTAACAATTGATTTAAGGTCAGTAGTAATTAAAGAAGATTCAACGCCTTCACGTGCACCTGCTGTGCGAACACCAACTTTGCTTAACTTGAGCAATGCGCCCGAGCGCTCAGAGAGCTCTTGCTCATCATCTTGAAGCAGGCGGGCTACCTGGCTGCCGACAACGCCGCAGCCAAGCATTCCAATTGTGATTGTTTTGACGCCCGAATTCATGACGCCATTCTTTCATAGATGAGTAGATCGGCGTTAAATATCGAGCCCGAGCAGATCAGCTTCAGTCTCACGGCGCACAATTACACGAGCTTTTCCATCTTTTACTGCAACAACTGGTGGTCGTGGCACATGGTTGTAATTGCTGGCCATGCTGCGTCCATATGCACCAGTTGCAGGCACTGCAAGCAAATCCCCTGGCACGATGTCATCTGGCAAATCAATCTCACGAATAACTATGTCGCCGGTTTCGCAATGCTTTCCGACTAAACGGCTGGACACATGTGGTGCAGCACTTGTGCGGTTTGCAAGAATTGTTGTGTATTCGGCCCCATATAGAGATGGACGAATATTGTCACTCATTCCGCCATCGATAGAAATGTAACGACGATGTGAACCATTTTCTAACGTTACATCTTTAACGGTGCCAACTTCATACAAGGTAAACATTGTTGGTCCGACAATTGCACGGCCTGGTTCAATTGAAACCCGAGGAATCGAAAGATTGTGTGTTGCACAATTTTTGGTAACAGCCGCAGCAAGCGCGTTCATGGCATCACTTGGATTTACAGTTTCATCTCCTGGCAAGTAAGCGATTCCATAACCACCACCAAGGTCTAGCTCGGGTAATTCGCTTTTGAACTCATCACGATACTGAGCAAGCAAGGCAATTAAGCGTTCTGACAAAATTTCAAAGGATTTGTAGCCAAAGATCTGCGAACCGATATGTGCATGAATTCCACGAAGTTCTAGGTTTGGATGGCTTCGAACTGCGGTAATTGCCGCCCACGCAGCTCCACTTGCAATGGAAAAACCAAACTTCACATCTTCATGTGCTGTCGCAATAGATTCGTGGGTATGGGCTTGGATGCCTGGTGTTATGCGAAGCAATACCCGCTGAACTTTTCCACTCTTTTTTGCAGCAGCTGCGACACGTTCAATCTCATACAGCGAATCAATAACAATGGATTCGACCCCGATAGATACAGCCTTTTCAATTTCACCCAAAGATTTGTTATTTCCGTGCACCTCAATCTTTGATGGATCAATTGCGCCAGCAAGGGCGACTGCCATTTCTCCCCCAGTGCTTACATCGATTCCAATACCAATGTCCTTGATCCAGCGCGCAAGTTCAGTACAGATAAATGCTTTTGAAGCGTAATAAACAGTTCCGGCGTTTGCTCCGAATGCATTCTTGAGTGCTGTATCCCAAGCGCGTGCGCGTTCCCGAAAATCTGCTTCATCAATTAAAAATGTAGGAGTTCCAAAATCTTTAGCAAGTGTCTTGGCAGTTATTCCTGAAATAGAAAGCTCAGCACCGGTTGTGACAGATGAAGACCACATCAGTTACATCCTCTCCGGTGCGCCAACACCTAGAAGTTCTAGGCCGTTGTTAACAACTTGCTTTGTTGCGGTACATAGTAATAAACGTGCGGTGTGTAGCGCAGATAATTCTTCATCCCCCATGGGAAGAACGCGGCAATCGTTATAGAAGCCGTGATAAGTGCCCGCAAGTTCTTCGAGATATCGTGCAATACGGTGTGGCTCACGAAATTCCGCTGCGCTTGCGACGACTCGTGGGAATTCTGCCAACGCGCCCAGTAATTCATTTTCGCGATCATGCACCAATTGGGCTGGATCAAAATCAGCCATGGACAATGAAGCGCCAAGTTCTTGAGCATTTCGAAGAACTGCAGCAATGCGAGCGTGCGCGTATTGCACGTAGTAGACAGGATTCTCATTTGTATTTCGCTTAAGCACATCGATATCCATAACCATGGGTGTATCTACTGGGTAGCGAATCAATGTGTATCTGGCAGCATCTACGCCAACTTTTTCAACAAGTTCTTCTAGGGTAATTATTGTTCCGGCTCGCTTAGAAAGTTTGACCTCTTCGCCGCCTTCCATAATCTTTACCAGCTGCCCAATTAATACATGAATGTTGTACTCAGGGTCATCACCGGCACATGCTGCAGTTGCCTTTAACCGACCAATGTATCCATGGTGATCTGCTCCCAACATGTAAATGCAGATATCAAAGCCACGTTCACGTTTATTTATGTAATACGCCGTATCTGATGCAAAGTAAGTTAGCGATCCATCACTTTTTGTCATTACCCGATCTTTATCATCACCAAAGTCAGTAGTGCGCAACCAAACCGCACCATCTACTTCAAAGACATGTCCCTGTGTGCGAAGTTTTTCCATGCCATGTTCAACTGCGCCTTGTTCATGTAAAGATCGTTCTGAGAACCAAACATCAAAATGTGTTTTGAATGTGTCTAAGACCCGTTGCTGATCCTTTAGTTGCAATCTGTATGCAGCCTCACGGAATCCAATGAATCGTTCATCTCCTTGTAAATCTACGATTGCAGAATTTTGTGCAACAACCTCTTGCGCTAAATCCTTTATGTATTCGCCTTGATATCCATTTTCTGGAACGGGGTTGCCAAGTGCAACTGCTTCAACAGATTGACCAAACAAATCCATCTGATTGCCGCGATCATTAATATAAAACTCACGTGTTACCTGTGCGCCCGCTGCTGTAAGTACGCGACCTAGGGCATCACCAACAGCGGCCCACCGTGTGTGACCTAAGTGCAATGGTCCAGTTGGGTTAGCGCTAATAAATTCCAGATTGATCTTTACACCAGTAAGGGCGGTTCCTTTTCCATAATTCTCTTTAGCTGAAAGTATCGTTTGAACAAGAGCTGCTTGGCTGGCGCGATTTAAAGTAATGTTAATAAATCCTGGTCCAGCAATTTCAACCTTTGAAACATCTGCAACACCGCTTAATTGGTCAGCAATAATTTGAGCAACTTCGCGTGGGTTTTTGCCAGCAGGCTTTGCCAACTGCAATGCAACCGAGGATGCATAGTCCCCATGGTCACGATCTTTTGGACGGTCCAACTTAATGAGATCTGGAACTGTGCCACTGAGTGCTCCGGTGTCGATGGCTCTGGCGATTGCAGCCTTCAGCGCCTGTTCAAGAATCTCGATTTGTGTGGGCACTGAGCAAGGCTATCGTGCAGGTTTTGGTGAAACTGCCTCTTACCTCTAATCTTGGCACTTGGTTCGAAGCGAAAGCTTGGAACCATGCGGGAGTGGTGAAATGGCAGACACGCAGGTCTTAGGAACCTGTGTCTTCGGACGTGCGGGTTCAAGTCCCGCCTCCCGCACACTGTATTGAAAGTTATAATTTAGACATGGCAAAGAAATCTGCAGCCAAAATCAAAATGGAAGCCGCTGAGATAAAGCGCGCTGCTGCTGCACGCCGAGAAGAAAAGAAGCAGCAATCTCAAACAATTGTTACTAATGGAACTGCAGAGATAGATCACTATGAAGCAGTTGATGGCTCTTGGCGTGAAATAGGTTTAGCCGCACCTGCACGGCGTGCGTTAATCGATGATGGTTTATTTGAATTGGCCGACCTTCGTAAAGTCTCACTTTCAGCTGTTAAAGAACTTCACGGTATGGGTCCAAATGCCATACGAGTATTGGTCAATGAAATGAAGAAGGCAGATCTAGCCTTTAGAAAATAAGAGCTAGTTAGTTACTGCAAATATTGCCAGCGCTAAACCAACAGCTGCGAGCAAGAATTTCACTTCACGTCTTGCCAATATCTTCAACGCTGCCGGCACATAGGTTGCACCAATAATTAATGCACCAGGAATAAAAATTATTGCGCTGCGAACTGCAACATCACTTTCACCCCATTGGTATCGAAGATTGATCAGACCACAAGCAAATAAAAGATATCCACCCATGCGGTAGTTGTTAATCCAATACTTATCCATAGTCAGTGTTTCCATTCCTCTTTGGGTCAATCCTCTTTGGGTCAAACGTTGTTGTACCTATTGCTCAGTCTAGAAAGCAAAACAGGGGCGCCGCTTTCGCGACACCCCTGTTTTTTGGATTCTTAAATAAAAGAAACCACTAATCAGAGATTAGTGATCGTCCTTCATTCCTTCTGCAATTGACTTCATGCGTGCAATCTTCAGAATTGTTAGACCGAATACACACTTAGCCAAAACGTCGGCGATTGTGTAACCAACCTGAACAGTTACGAATGATGATGATGAAGCGTCACCAACGATGTTGAAGATGTAAGCGATTGGGTATACGCCCCATGTAGCAATCAGTAGTAGGCGCAGGCGACCAACAGTTGCTGCAACACCTTCTGGCTGACGCTCAAGTGACTTACCAAGCTCTACGAATAGTACGTAAAGGATGTAGATGAAAGGAAGTGTCGATAGAACACCGTAAAGAACCTGTGTGTTCTGATCGTTTGAAATTTCACCTGGGTAACCAAGAGCGATCATTGCAGCAGATGCTGGAACTAGGCGTGTGATTAGTGAGCGGGAAACTTCCTTAGCTAGTGCAAGTACTGCAATAACTTCTACTAGTAGTAGAGGAACAGTTAGAAGCCAGTCAACGTAACGGTATGCCTCGTTGAATGCATCCTGAGATCCATCAAGCTTAACCATGCCGTTTTCTGAAGCGTGCTTGAATGAATCAAAAATACGTAGGTAGTGGTATCCAGCGATGAATGTAACCATCGATGACATTACAAGGGCGTTACGGTACTTCGCCAATACACGCTGCTGTGAAACGAGTGTGTAAATGGTGCAAGCGAGCATTGAAACTAGTCCAAACGAGAATACGTTATAGACCAGGTTCCATTGGTTGCTGTCTAGTTGCATTGAATTATGCCTCCATGAGGATCATGTGGAGAGGCCCCTTGGCCTCTGAATTCATCGGCCATAAGGAATCCTCGAGGAACACCTTTGACCTCCGACAAGGTTTATTGTGAACCAAACGGGACCGAATTACAGCAACTAGATGGGAAATTTTTGAGTTTTTTTACTTTTTTTTTTTGGGAAATACGCATGAAATTGGGGCAACTTCCGATGCGCTGACCGGAAATCGCCCCACTTCAAAACCTACTATTTAGTAACTTACTGTCCCTGCCGCAAATTTACTGTCCTTGCCACGACGCCAATTCTGCTGCAAATGGGTCAAGACCCATAGGACCCAGCTTTAAGGCATAGCTGTGGAACTTCTTCATATCAAAGTTTGCCCCAAGTCGGCCCCTGGCTTCCTCACGAGCTGACATCCACACTCGCTCGCCGACCTTGTAGGAAATCGCTTGTCCTGGCCATCCAAGGTAGCGATCGGTTTCGCTGCGTGAATGATCCTCATCAAGAAGTGCTTGCTCGTTGAGCAACTTGCGTGAGCTCTCAGCGTTCCATACAACACCGTTGTCATCTGTGTAACCAAGGTGCATTCCAATATCTACAACAATTCGTGCAGCACGCAATGCTTGCGCAGAGAGATAACCCATTTCGATTCCTGGCTCATCAAATGCGCCAAGTTCATTCATGAATCGCTCTGCATACAAAGCCCAGCCTTCACCGTAACCGCTGATCCACGCAGATGTGCGTTGGAAACGAGTCAGGCGATCCTTTTCAACTGTAGCTGTTCCGACCTGCAAATGGTGACCCGGAACCGCTTCGTGATACCAGGTTGAAACAAGATGCCAATTGCTGACTTCATTTTTACCCAACATTGGAATCCATGTTGTTCCTGGACGAGAAAGATCCTCTGATGGTGGGTTGTAATACGGCGCAGATGCGCTGCCTTCTGGTGCCAAGCGAGCTTCGCAAATTGCAATCCGTGGATCAATTTCAAAGAACTCACCATTCATGCGCTTCATCGCTGCATCAGTGAAATCTTGAAGATACTTAACGACATTTTCTGGACCAACAACTTTGTACTTAGGGTCGTTATCAAGAGTGTCAGCAACTTCACGAAGGGTCTTTGCTTGTGGGTTAATTACCTTTGCCAGCTCCCACATGCGATCGTTAATTGCTTTAAGTTCCTGCTTGCCCCATTCATATGTTGCTGGAAGATCTAGTTGAGCACCAGTGAAATAACGTGCCCACACCGCATAACGATCTGCACCAACTGCATCATGTGGTGTTGCGATTGGTAAGTACTGTTCACGCAAGAATGTAGCGGTCTTTGCAGATGCTGCTTCAGCCAATTTTGCGGCTTCATGCATTGCTGGATACTTGCCATCGGAATCAAAGTTCTTACACATGGCGCTGTATCCACCATTGGCATAACTATCTAATTGTTCAATTACGCCTTTAACTTGACGCTGTGCAGTGGTTTTTCCACTCTTTGCAACTGTCATGATTGTTTCGCACCAAGAGCTGTATGCAGCATCTACCGCTGCTAAGCGCCTGGCAATATTGTCGAAATCCTGCGCGGAGTTCTTTGGCATCAGTTCGAAGATAGAACGCACATTTGATGGTGGTGATGTCAAAACATTCCACAGTACAAATCCTTCTTGACTGTCATGCAATGCAAGGCCGGATTCAAGACGTTCGGTCATTACCGCCTTTGCAATCCGATCAATCTCATCGATTGGTTGCATTGCAGACAATTTCTTCAAAGTTTCACGAGTTAAGTTCGCGCTTACTTCGGCTGCTGCAATAGAAAAGTCATCAAGTTTGTCTTGATTGAGTCCATTTCCAAGGTAGGTGCAACCCATTGGACTAAGAGCTGCTTCTTGGTCGATGTAAACATCGCTGATTTCAAATATGGGTGATCTATGTGTCATGAGCGAAGTTTGGCAGTGCTCTTGGAGTTTGTCCACGCTTACTTTGAATTAATTGCAATAGGCTGGTCTGTATGAGCCAGGCCCCGATAACTCCACCAAAGCCAATTACACCTCCCAAGTTAAGAGGCTGGTTTCACCTAGGGGCAACGCCGGCGGTCATGATTGCTTCACTTGTTTTATTCTTGTTAAGCAAAGAGTCTCTGAAATTTGCTGTGGCTATCTTTTCTGTAACTTCGATTATGTTGTTTAGCGTTTCAGCGATTTATCATCGCGTCCCATGGGTTCCAAAAAAGAAAATGATGTGGCGTCGTTGGGATCATGCAAATATTAATTTATTGATTGCGGGTTCATACACACCCTTTGCAGTTGCCTTACTCGAAGGACGCGATAGAACAATCTTGTTGTCTGTTGTATGGATCGGTGCGGCCTTGGGTGTAGCAATTCGTATCTTCTGGATTAGCGCGCCTCGCTGGCTCTATGTTGCCAATTACTTGGCGTTGGGGTGGGTTGCTGTTTTTTATACTCCAGCCCTGTATCGAGCGGGTGGTTTGTGGGTGCTACTTCCAATTGCGATTGGCGGATTGTTCTATTCAGTTGGTGCCATCTTTTACGCCCTCAAGCGTCCTGGTCGTGAGGCGAAATACTTCGGCTTCCACGAGCTCTTCCATATATTTGTGCTTGCTGCGTGGATCAGTCAGTACATAGCGATCTCGGTGGCGATTTACAGTAAATAGGTGATTGCTCTAACCTAAGCCATCTCTACACAGGGTTTTCAATCAGGTATGAATTGAGCAGCGAGGTGCATGATGGCGAAGAAGAAGAACTTCCTTAATTGGGTGGGCTTCACTGAAGAAGAGAGCACTAACCTGCCTTCTTCTGTTGATCGCATTCGTGAACTTGAAGCACAGATTGCGGATTTGAAATCTCGCCGTGACATCACCGGCTTGACCAAAGAAGAGTTTGAAATTCTTGCAACTGAAACAGCGATGTCAATGATCAAATCTGCCCAAGCGCGTGAGAGCAAAGCGCAGGTTGCAGCAACTCGCTTGGTATCAGAAACTACCCGCGCAACAAAGGAAGAGTTAGAGGCAGCTGATGCAAAGGCTCGCACAATTCTTTCAGGTGCCGAAACCCGTGGTCGCAAATACATCCAAGCTGCAGAAGCAGAAGCAGAAGAAAAGATTGCAGTTGCAGAATCTGAAGCAGAGGCGCTAATCGAGAGCAAGAAGCGAGAAATTTCTGCGATTGCTACCGCTGCTCGCCGCGAAGGTGAACGCATCATTACTGATGCAACAACTGAAGTTACTGGATACCGTCAGTGGCTTTCAGGTGTCATCTCTGAAGCAGAACGTCTCTATAGAATTCAGAAACAATCACTAGATGCAGCAGAGTCTGCAATTCAACAATCTCGAAACCGCCTAGATGGTGCATTCCAGAGATTAGAAGAGCTACAAAAAACAGTTCTTGATAATCTCAATGCAGATGACACGTTGATTAATCCAGGGCCTCTTAAGGTTTCAAGCCAACGCACTCGTCCTGCCTTAGCTGCGCCGAACAAAGTTGTAAAGAAGTCAGCTAAGAAAGCTCCCGCAAAGAAGAACGCTGCAAAGAAATCTGCAAAGCGCTAGATAGCTCATCGCTATTTAAAGCAGCGTTACTTCGTAGGAGTTAATTATTCATGGCCACTGAACGAAGTATCCGATATATACCTGCCATTGATGGTTTGCGCGCTGTCGCAGTCATTGCGGTGATGCTGTATCACCTGGGATTTAATTGGATTCCAGGCGGTTTCTTGGGCGTTGATCTTTTCTTTGTAATCTCTGGTTATGTAATTACTCGTTTGCTGCTGGATTCAATTCAACGAAGTGGTGGTTTGGATTTACGCGCTTTCTATGTCGCCCGTATCCGTCGACTACTGCCTCCACTTGTATTCATGATCATCACAACAACTATTGTTGTTGGTTTTTGGGCCCCAGATACGATGCGCCGATTCTTGGGCGATACCCCCTTCGCTCTATTTGGCGGAATGAATTGGTGGTTAGTTTTCCGTGAAACAGATTACTTTGAAGCAATCGGGCGCCCACCCCTGCTGCAACATACCTGGTCTTTAGGGGTAGAAGCCCAGTTCTACCTGGTGTGGCCACTGATTTTGTTATTAGTGCTGCGTTATTTTGGAAAGAACAAAATCCCTGGTGCTGCTCTGCTGATCGCTGCCTTTTCAGGTATTGCTTTGCTCGTAGTTTCACTTCAGATTGATGCAGCTAGCACTTCAAAGGTTAGTCATGTGTACTTTGGAACAGACACCCACAGCATTGGTTTATTTCTAGGTGCCGCACTTGCCGTCAGCTGGATTCCACAGAATCTGCAGGAAACGGTAACTCGTAAGGCGCAAGATTTTATTGATGGAATTGGAATTGTTGGATTCTTAGGAATCATTGCTGCTTTTCTTTTTATTGATGAAAGCGACCCAACGTTGTACAAAATTGCTTTCCCTTTAGCCGGACTATGTGGCTGCGCAATTCTTACTTCAATCGTTCATCCAGCATCACGTTTCGCGCCTATCTTAAGCAGCAAACCATTTGTTTGGATTGGCGAACGCTCTTATGCAATTTATCTGTGGCACTGGGTAGTTTTTCAAGTTACCCGCCCAGATTATGATCTCGAAGGTTCGGAATGGGCTTTATACGCATTACGAGTGCTAATTGTCTTTGCCTTGGCAGATATCTCATTACGTTTAGTGGAACTTCCGGTGCGTACCGGATTAATTGATTACTGGTTCAAGGGAATGAAGTACCGAACTAAGCGTGTGCAATTGCGTCAAAAAGCTGGTGTTTTGCTCATTGTTGTGTCACTCATTGGGATGACGGGAACTGTTGCAAGCAATGCAATAGCTAAGAGTGATAAGCAATTAACTGAATTGAAGAAGCAGTTGGAAACACCTGTCCCTGCTGTTCCAGTAGATGCAAGTAATCCTGGTCTATGGGTAACAGGTGACTCTGTAATTCTCGGAATTCGCTTTGAATTAGACAACCGTCAGCCAATTGGATTAATTAATGCCCGTGTGGGTCGACAGGCAACTGAGCTTTTAGAAGTAATTACTAATGACAAACAAAATATGAATGCTTCAACTATTGTTTTGAATCTAGGCAACAATAACAAACTAACCGAAGAACAAGTTGCTGCTATTTTTGAAGAAATTAAAGATCAACCGCGAATTGTTGTCGTCAATACCGCTGTTCCGCGTGCTTGGCGAGATGACAACAATGCGCTTATTGCACAATATGCAGCTACGTATGGTGCTTACTTAGTTGATTGGGCAGCAATTTCTAATGGGCATCCTGAATACTTCGCTCCAGATGGAGTCCACCTTGTTCCTGCTGGCGTTCGTGCATATGTAGATGCAATAACCACACAACTGTAGAAAACTTTGAAATGGGCACAAAAATCCCCCACCAATCTGGTGAGGGATTTTTTATTACGCTAATTTTTTCTAGATTTACTTGAACTCTCCTGGAATTCCAAAAGCTGTAGCTGATGCAGTCTGTCCATCTGAGTACACAGATGAAACACGGAACTGAGTCCATCCTGAATCACTTGCCTTTGTAACATTCTGAGTTAGCTGATCTGCTGGAACAGTTGCAATAACTGTCCAATCGCCTGCTCCGTTTGCACGAATTTCAACGTTATATCCAGTTAAACCATCGACCGCTGTTGGTGCAATCCAACGAAGCTTCAATCCATCTGTGCTGTTTAAAGCAACAAACTTTGTTGGGGCTTCTACTGCTGTTACGGCTACACCTGTTGACTCTGTTGCAGATGGTTCTGCTGAGGCACTTGGTTCAGCAGATTCTGACATCGTTGGTGTTGGAGCTGCATCATCATCACTTGTTCCAGATGACTGAGACCAAACAATTGCAACCAACGCTGCAATACCAATAATTACGATCCATGCTGTGCGGCTTGATGTTGATGCCTTTGGTGCTGCAACTGGCTTAGGTGATGCAACCGGTGCTGCTGGGCGTGGTGGGGTAACTACCGCTGCTGGCGCAGAAGAAACGCGAGTTGTTGTTGCTTTCTTAACAACGCGCTTCGCAGGAGCCTTCTTAGCGGTTTTCTTAACAACTTTTTTGGCTACAGCTTTCTTTGCTGTCTTCTTTACAACACGCTTAGTTGCAGTTTTCTTAGCTACAGCTTTTTTTGCTGTCTTCTTCGCAACTGCTTTCTTGGTTGTCTTCTTTTTCGCTACAGCTTTCTTAGCTGGCGACTTCTTTGCAGCTGTCTTCTTTGCAGGAGACTTCTTTGCTGCTTTCTTTGCGGTCTTCTTAACGGCCACTTCGAACTCCTTGGATTGCTATAAGCACGTAATTAACGCGCTGCGATAGGTAAAGGTTACCTCAGGCTCGCAAGCAAATGGATGACATGGGGCGCTAATGCACGTAGTGATTTTCCGCGGTGACTGGCTAAATCCTTTTCTTCCGCGCTCATTTGCGCAGAGGAGATGGACATGCCGGCTGGCTGGAAAATCGGGTCGTAGCCAAATCCATTCTCACCAACAGGGGCGCGCAGAATATGACCATCAAAACGACCTTCGGCAACCTGTTGGCGACCATCCGGAAGTACAAGAGAAGCCACACACATGAAGTGTGCAGTGCGCTTATCGTCTGGAACATCTTTGAGTTGATCCAAAACTTTCTCCAGATTTGCACGGTCATTGCCATGCTCGCCCGCCCATCGTGCAGAAAATATTCCTGGATCACCCTGTAAGGCATCCACACATAATCCTGAATCATCAGCGATCGCTGGCAAACCAGTTGCTTGGCTTGTGTAACGCGCCTTGAGCAAAGAATTTTCTTCAAATGTTGATCCTGTTTCTTCAACATCAACTAAATCTGGAAACTGATCAACGCCAATAAGTTCGATAGCACCTGGCGCTAATGCATCCAGAATGCGTCGAAACTCAGTGATCTTTCCTTGATTACGTGTTGCTAAAACAAGTTTGTGAGACATTACTTAGCAAGAACATCTTTCTGTAACTGGTTGAGTGTTGAACATCCTGCAACAGCTAAATCAAGAAGTTGATTCAACAATGCGCGATCAAAAGGTTCACCTTCAGCAGTTCCTTGAACTTCGATGAAACGTCCATCACCGGCGACAACAACATTCATATCTGTGCCTGCTCGAACATCTTCTTCATAACAAAGGTCAAGCATTGGAACACCATCAATGATTCCAACACTTACCGCTGCAACAGAATCATTCAGAGGTTTTGCATCAGCTTTGATGTGTCCTTGGGCCTTTGCCCATGAAATTGCATCAGCAAGTGCAACATATGCGCCGGTGATTGCTGCAGTCCGAGTTCCACCGTCTGCTTGCAAAACATCACAGTCAATAACAATTGTGTTTTCGCCAAGTTCTTTCATATTAACAACTGCGCGTAAAGAACGGCCAACTAAACGTGAAATCTCTTGTGTGCGACCGCCAAGCTTTCCTTTAACGCTTTCACGATCTGAACGTGTATGCGTAGCGCGAGGCAACATTGAATACTCGGATGTAACCCATCCGTTACCAGTGTCTTTTAACCAACGTGGAACGCCAGGTGTAAAAGATGCAACACACAAAACACGAGTCTTGCCGAATTCAACTAAGACCGAACCTTCGGCATGATCTAACCAACCGCGAGTAAATTTGATTTCGCGCAGATCATTAACTGCGCGTCCGTCATTGCGTGCCATGTATAGCTCCTAGTTTTTTATAGCGCTTGGTGTTCGACTTGGGTGACCTCGGGACCTAGAAAACGTCGAGCCAAGGTTTCAAAAGCCTTTGCATCACCGGTTGCTAAGAATCTATGTGTAGCTGGGGTTGATGACTGCGTGCGTAACAAGCCATTTTCAACCAATGTGCGATACAAATCTTTTGCTGTCTCTTCTGCGCTCGATACCAGGGTGACGCCTTCGCCCATTACATAGGAGATAACGCCGGTTAACAATGGATAGTGGGTGCAACCCAATACCAAAGTGTCAACCTTTGCATCCATAACTGATGCTAAGTATTCGCGCGCAACCTTGGTGATTTCTGTACCTGATGTTTCACCACGTTCAACATATTCAACAAATAACGGGCAGGCAATCGAAGTGATCTTTAGTTGAGGTGCTGCTGCAAATGCATCTACGTATGCTTTTGAATCA
>JBILJK010000044.1:0-7397 GCA_044377285.1 Candidatus Planktophila sp. | reverse complement strand
AAACCCTTAACAACTTCATACACATCATGGGTGCTATCAATTGGCAGCGGCAAAGTCTTTGATCGATTAATTGTTGAGAAATCACCGAACCTAACCTTGATGCTAATTGTCTTTGCAAACAATCCTTTATCTCGCAGCCGTGATGTGGCGCGTTCGCACAAGCGCAAGTATTCGCGCAGAATCTCTTCAGGGTTATCTAAATCAGTTGGGAAAGTTTCGGCAGCGCTGATACTTTTTTCCGCATCTTGCGGTGCAACATCGCGGTAATCCCGGCCCCACGCAAGTTCATGCAGGTTGGCACCAGCTGCATCACCGACAGCTCTAATTAAAGTTGTGCGTGGCAACTGTGCAATATCTTCGATGGTGCGAAGTCCTAATCGCTCCAGAACTTCTGCCGTCTTTGGACCGACTCCCCACATCGCTGAAATTGGTAAGGGATGTAGGAATTCCAGAATTCGATCACTAGTAATTTCTAACATTCCATTTGGTTTGCAATGGGTCGATGCTAACTTTGCTATGAATTTAGATGGTGCGATGCCAACGGAACAAGTAATGCCTTCTTGAGCTTCTACCTTTGCGCGAATCGCTGTGGCAATTTCGCGCCCAGTACCCAGCAACTTCTTGGCACCTGTGACATCAAGAAATGCTTCATCAACTGATACTGGTTCGACATTGGGCGTGAAGCTTTCAAAGATCTCCATGATGTGGCCCGAGACCTCTTGGTAGCGGGCCATATCAACAGGCAAAAAGATTGCGTGTGGTGCTAATCGCCTAGCTTGTCCCACCGGCATTGCCGAATGGATTCCGAACTTGCGCGCTTCATAGTTAGCAGCAGAGACAACTCCGCGGGTGCCCATGCCAATAACAACAGCCTTGCCTTTTAGCGCAGGGTTATCTTTTTCAGCTACCGATGCGAAAAATGCATCCATATCGACATGCAGAATCGTTGCCTGTGTTGGCTTATCATCCGTTGTCATATTGCGAGCGTACTTTGTTTGGTGCTCCAACTTTCGTAAGCAGCACGTAAATCCCACGCCCCAGTGGCTCTTATCGATATACCCCTGGCCCCAGTTCTGCGGGTTACACCCCTGACAAGCAATAACGATGTGGAGTACAAAACATTGGCGTATTCGCTCTGAACATCGGTGAAAAATGCTGAATCACTAAGCCCATATCCATCATCTAGCGTTAAAAAGATAACTCGTTTACCCGAACGCACCGGTGGTGTCTGCATCGCAACCTTGATGCCGGCAACAAGGACTGATGATTGAGATCGTTGTTTTAACAAATTGCTAGATCTAACAGCACCGATTGAATTAAGGAACTCTCCATAAAATTCAATCATGTGACGGGACATATCAATGCCCAATCGATCAACTTCGTACTTGACACTCTCTGCTGGCGTCATCGCAGGTAGCCCACTGCTAATCAGTGCAGGTGGCTCAAAGCCTAAGTTCATTTGTGAGCCAGATACGGCGGCACTTGGTGATTTTTGTAGATCAGAAAAATGCAGCAGCAGGTCGCGGCGATTAACATCGACGTGTAGCGCATCAAAGGCACCAGTCAGAATCATGCTTTCTGTGGTCGGGGTACTAGATCCTGATCTGCGCACAAAATCATTTAAGTCAATATAGGGACGGCCAGCAATAATTGATTGCACTTCACCATTACTAATGCCAGCAACAGTTGATAATGCGATACGAATTGCATTTCCATGATCTTCAACCCGGTAAACAGAATCAGATGCGTTGACATCAAGGGGTGCAATAGCAATTCCCATTTGTCTGACCTCATCGACAATTAAGCGCTTGGGATACATGCCAGGATCATGAGTTAGCACACCTGAAAAAAATGCAGCTGGGTAATGTGTTTTAAGCCAAGCAGATTGATATGTAGGCATAGCAAAAGCTGCAGCGTGTGCTTTACAAAAACCAAAGGATGCAAAGGCGCGCAAGACATCCCAGATTTCATTGATGATCGGCAGTTCATATCCCTTGCTAGTTGCAGCAGGAAAGAACCAATCGCAGACCTCTTGTTGGCCAACCCGATCCCCCAACGATCTGCGTTTTTCATCAGCTGTTGCGAATGAAACCCCTGTCATCGTTGCGATGATCTGAATAACTTGTTCATGGAAGACGACAACGCCTTCGGTGTGGGCCAAGATTTCATACAAATCAGGGTGAATTATCTGCGCTGGACTGAACCCGTGACGTGCCTTTAAAAATGGCGTGATCATGTCACTTTTAACTGGACCAGGCCGAAACAGAGAAATATCAATAATTAAATCGGTAAAGTTTTTAGGAGCAAGTTTTCCAACTAGTTCGCGCTGTCCCGGGCTTTCAATCTGAAAGATTCCTAATGTGCGGGTTGATTGAATTAATTCATACGTTGCTGTGTCATCTAGCGGCACAGTATCAATATCAATTTTTTCTTCATGGACCCGTTCGATTTCTTTCATTGAATACGCAATCGCCGATTGCATCCGAACACCTAGGACATCTAGCTTTAATAAGCCGACTGCTTCAACATCATCTTTATCAAAAGCAACCATGGGATATCCCCCAGCACTTGCCATTAAGGGTGCACGATCTAGAAAACCGCCATCTGATAAAACAATGGCACATGGATGCATCGCAAGGTGTCTAGGCAAACCATCTAGGCGTTGTGCCATTTCGATTGTTGCCGCCATTAATGGAGCAGAAGTATTAAGGCGACGAAGTTCAGGTAAAGATTCAAGGGTCGCTGCGATATTGCGTGCACGCACATGTGGCATTGATTTTGCCAACATATCGATCTCCATACCCGGCAGACCAAGTGCTGCCCCAGCATCACGGATTGCATGGCGCGCACGATATGTATCGACCATAGAAACAACTGCGCATCGTGATTGATTACCGGGTGTTGCCCAATTGCTGTCTCCGTATCGCTTAAAGACCATGTCATAGATTTCTAGACGCCTTGCAGATTCCACATCGATATCAATGTCAGGTAGCGCTCTGCGCAATGGAGAACAGAAGCGTTCCATCAATAAACCATGTTGCATCGGTTCAACACCTGAAATACCTAACAGATGACAGATAAGCGAGCCTGCACCACTGCCACGTGCTGCAACTCGGATACCTGCATCGCGCGCCATGTCTGCAATATCTGCAACCGTTAAAAAGTATGATTCAAATCCAAGTGTTGCAACCGTTGCAAGCTCATCATCTAAACGTGCACGGGCTTTGCTGATTTGATCGCTGCTGTTGTATCGCCAGTTAATGCCAGCTTCGCTTCTGGTGCGTAGCAATGTGCGCATCTCTTGTGCTGTATTGACGCCTACTACGTGGGGTTCTGGCAGGTGCGCTGCCCCTAATCCAATATCGCGTTGCGGTGATAACAAAGAGCGCTCTGCCCATTCACGAGTTGTCTTTAGTAATGCTCGTGGTGTTCGCTCTCCTGCAGCTCGTGCAATTTCGGCCGCTAACGAAATCATCTCATCACTAGATTTTAAAAAGCCTTCGGCGTTGCGACGTTCGATGTGGCGATCATGCAGCGGAACTAGCTGTCGCACACAATCTAAAACATCAGCAACCGGCCCATCGGTGCGATCCTTCATGCGCACAGCGTTGGTAATAACCGCCTCTAAATCATTGTCTCTAGCAAAGATTAGGGAACGGGCTGCGTGCTCGGTAGATCGCGGACCACGTCCTGCTACCAAATGTGAAACACATTCAATTGCATTATTGGCAAATAGGTCGCGGGTTTGATTAAAGATAGCTAGCGCTTGGTCAAAGCGATGGTTTTGTATTGCGCTACTAATTGGTGATTCGGGTCCATGCATCGCATAGACATTGGTGCTGTATTGGCTGAACTGTTGCAAGAAGTCCAACGTTAAAACCGGAACACGTGTATCACTTGTCATTGTCAGTGATGTCATCAACCTGCACAGCGAGCGCCATCCCCCATCGCTATGTGCCAAGAGCGTGATGCGACCTTTGCTATCGCCCAGGTCAATGGCGCAATTGACTCCGATAATTGGTGCGATCCCGTACTCAACACAACTTTGCGTAAAACGGATAGCACCAGCTAACCCATCGCGATCTGTTAAGGCCAGCGCCGGCATTTCAAACTGCGCTGCTCGCTGTACTAAATCGCTAGGTTGGGTTGTTCCGTATTTCAATGAATAGCCACTGGCAACATTGAGATGAATAAAACTCATACGTTACGAATAATCCACTGACCTGTTACTTCATCACGTTCTAGTTCGAAGGTTGTTAGCGCACCAATGGGCGCCGCCTCTACCCGCCACAATGCACGTGCCTGGTCATCGGGGCGATACTTGCCATCACTAATGCGATTCCACCAACCACCTGCTTCGCACCATCTAGATAACACCGCATGAATGCGAAAACGTTTTCCTTTATAGGTGAACTCAATAGGAGTTGTTGCCCCATCGATAGTGACATCAAGGGCGGAGTTAACCTGGCTGGCTGACATTTTTGAGGCTACCTTTCAAGGCTGTGGGTATTCGAACAGATGTTCGAAAAATAGCCCTTGCCACCGACAAATGGCAAGTGCGCGAGCGTGTCGTGGTCAAAATTAGTTGAAGTTTCAACTACTATTACCCTGTAAGTTCACCCAAACAATCAAGGAGTCCCATGGACATCGTCCTCATCATCGGTCGCGTACTTTTCGCGTTGCTCTTCATCTCATCAGGCGTTTCACACCTCACAAAGCTTGAGGCAATGACTGGCTACGCCCAATACAAGAAGGTTCCAGCAGCAAAGTTCAGCGTGGTCCTGTCAGGTCTCATGATCCTCGTCGGTGGTCTCTACATCGCATTTGGTGTTTATGCAGATCTAGGCGCACTACTTATCGCGCTATTCCTGATCCCAACATCATTCTTGATGCATGCATTCTGGAAGGAAACAGATGCAACAGCTAAGCAAAATGAGTCAATTGGGTTCTTCAAGAACCTCTCACTTGCAGGTGCTGCTCTCATCATCTTTGCACTAGTAGCAACTGGTACAGAGTTCGGCCCATCAGTAACAGGTGCCTTCTTTAACCTATAAAAAGGATGCTTAACCTGTAATTAAAAAACAAAAAAGCCCGTCGGTTTATTGCCGGCGGGCTTTTTTGTACCATGATTAGCCAATGGAAATCATCGGTGGATTAATTGCAGGTGGTTTCATTGGCGCAGTTCTTGGATTCATCGGTGCAGGCGGGGCGATGCTCACGGTCCCCATTCTTTTGTACATCTTTGATTTCACACCACAGACTGCGACTACTGCGGCTTTGGCAGTGGTTTTATCGGCTGCAATCTCAGGGCTTTTACCAAAGATAAAAAGCAAAGAGGTTCTTTTTAGAGAAGCTTTGATTATTTGGGGGCTGGGCTTAACCACAAATATTGCTTTTTCAATCCTGGCCTACCACTTAAGTAATTCAGTTCTAACAACAGGTTTAGCTCTAGTGCTGATCATCGCCGGAACTTCAATGCTCATTAAACCAATAGCTGGAACAGAAAAAAGAGTTCCTCTCTTATGGTTAGTTTTGATCTCTTTGGTAATTGGAATGATCACAGGGCTGTTTGGTATTGGCGGAGGATTTCTAGCAATTCCAATCTTGGTCTTATTCTTTAAAGTTCCGCAAGGAAAAGCTGCAGGAACCTCACTTGCTATTATCGCGATTAACTCGATTACCGCTTTCTTTGGGCACTATCAAAGCTGGGATGATGTTAATTGGAAGGTTCCGCTAGTTATGGCTATCTCAGCTGTAACCATTGCTCGACTAGCTTCGATTAAGAGTGGTCAAGTTAATCCTGCTTTGCTGAAAAAGGGTTTTGCAATTCTTCTGTACGCAATTGCAATCTTTACATTGCTGCAGACGTGGGTTATTGCTTAAGCGCTCGCACCTTGATGTACTTTGATTGAACGCCAGCGATCAAATACAAGATAACTGGGAAGCCAAATGCCACCGGTAGCGAAGTAAATTCTGCAATCAAGCCAACTAATGTTGGTCCGCCAAAGTAGGCAGCGATTGCAATCAAGCCAACTCGTGCTAAACCAACAGATGGCGCAATTCCTGGAATAGATGCGGCTGCCAGGTTAAACGCTGGGAAAAATGGCCCCATTCCAAATCCAGCTGCGCCAAATCCAGCACAAACAACTATTAAACCTAATGTTTTATTGGTTTCAGACAATTGAATTCCAACCAGCATGCCAATTCCCCATAAGCCGCCACCAAAAAATCCACCATATTTAACGGTGTTCACATGGCCCCACTTTTCAAATGCCCGGTCTCCTAATAAACGACTTGCAATCATCGCTAGCGAGAAAGTCATTGCAGCTGCTGCATTTAAGCCTTTACCGATTCCCATATCATCTTGTAAAAGAATTCCGCCCCATTCGTACGCCGCGCTTTCTGGAATAAGCGAACACATCAATCCGATTCCAAGTGCCCACAGGATCAATGACTCTTTCCCAAACAAAGCCACTTTGCCAGCATCACCTTCGCCGGGTTCACCTAAATGTCCATCATGTTCTGCCGACAATAAGTAATGTGCAATGAATTGATAGACAAGAAATCCGAAGATTGCAATTGCAATTAAGTTGTCTCTGGGAGAAACATAGTTAGCAACTAAACCACCTACTAAGGTCGCGGAAAATGCACCAATACTCCACAAGCCATGAAAACTAGACATCCAGCGACCCTTTGTGTGTTTTTCAATTTCAACAGCTTGGCCGTTAATTGCAATATCCATAAATGCAACATTAAAACCAGTGATAAACAAACCGAGTACAAGAGTTTGAACATTGTCAGCAAGACCAATTACAAAGACGCCAACTGGTAGCAAGGCTCCAGAAATTTGAACTACTAATTTTGATGAATACATGTGCACAACGCGACCAGCAATTTGAGCACCTGGAACTGATCCCACGGTGCTAGAGAGCAATACAAGACCGAACTGGCCAAGACTTAAGCCGAGTGCATCCTTGATCTCAGGAATGCGTGGGATCCAAGCAAGAGATACAAAACCCAATAAGAAAAAGCATGCCCACAAGGCATTGCGTGCTCTTATTCCCATTGCGTACAAATCAGTTGTCATTTAGAGATGAGGGTACTTCAATTACTCGATAATCTAGGCACATGGAAGGCATAAAAGAAAAAGCAGCTGTGAAGCGGGTGCTTGCCGCCTTGCACGAGCACGGCCTTGAAGGCGAAGTCCATGTTCTGTCAGATAGTGCGCGTACCGCACAAGAGGCGGCAGCGGGCCTTGGTATTGAAGTCGGACAGATCGCCTCATCACTAATCTTTAAACTTCCGGATGAGTCACCACTTTTGATTATTACAAGCGGGCGTCACCGAGTTGATACCGACTTAGTTGCCAAGAACCTAGGTATTGAAAAACTTGGCCG
>JBILJK010000043.1:0-7441 GCA_044377285.1 Candidatus Planktophila sp. | reverse complement strand
GCCGAGGGGAATCAATCCCAGCTCCCAATCACTTCCAAGGCAATACAGCAACGGTTATCACTCAACCTGATGCCGCTGCGTTAGTGAACGGAATAGTCACTGGCGGATATCCGCATCACTTGGTCATCTCGTGGATCGATGTGCGACCAGGTATTCGCCAAATGGCAAAGATGTTAGGGATTCCCCTCACAGAATGGTAAACAACTACAACCAACCCTCGAAAGCAAGGATAAAAATGAAAACTAAAGGATCTAATTCCTTCAGTGCTCGTCGTTTCGGAGTTGCTGCTGCAATTGCGTTTGCACTTGTTGCAACAACTCTTCCAACGGCGCTTGCAGCTGGAGAAGTTTTTGGTAAAGCGTGTAAAGAGGAAGGCGCAAACACAGGAACAAGTTCAACTTCACTTGTTTGCAAGCAAGGTGCAAATGGCAAGTTAACATGGCAACGAGTGCGTCTTGCTAGTACCTTTGGCGCACCAGCTGCTGCATTACGAGCACCTAAGGGAAGTATCGAATTCCATCACTGGCGCGGAGCTGAAGATGGAAAAGTATTTGATCAAATCATTGCTCTCTTTGAAGAGCGCAATCCAGGTGCAAAGATCAAGCAAGTTACGATGCCTTCAGGAGATTACACAAATCTCGGTTACTCAAAAATCAGAACAAATAACAAGGCAGCTGTCTTTGCGACATTCCGTGGTTCACAGTTCTTCCAGTTCGCAAGAGGTGACATGATGACAAACTTGTCATCAGAGCGTTTCACTCGCCAGAATGTCATCGCAACTGGACTTACTGCAGGACAGTATGAAGGAAAGCAACTTGGAATTCCTTTGCACTATTTGTTCAACAACCCTGTATACAACACAGAAATTTTCGCTAAGGAAAAGTGGGATCTCCCTAAGAACTTCACAGGGTTACTCGCTTGGTGTAAGACAGCTAAAGCAGCTGGCTACACACCACTAGCTTGGTCAGGTGGCTTCCGTCCAAATGCTGGTCAGATGCTTAATTCAATGCTTATGAATAGCGCTCCAGATTATGCGACGCTTCAAGGCCGAATTGAAGATATTGACACAGGTAAAGCAGATCTTCAGAGCGCTTGGTTTAAGGACATGGCTGGTCGTTACAAGAAGATGGCAGATGCAGGTTGCTTCCCTGAGAATGCAACAGGCGTGACCGATGCCGCAGCAATCAACCTATTTGCTACAGGAAAGTCACCTGTTATTCCAACAGGTTCATTCCAAATGGGTGCGATCAAGACTGTAAACCCAGCAATGTCTGGAAAGATGCAGTTGTTCTCATTGATTACAACTGATGAGAAGCCACAGTATGTTGGTATTCAGAACAATACTTTCATTCTGAGCGTTAACAAGAATGCAAGCGCAACAGATCAAAAGATCGCCCGTGCTTTCATTTCATTTATGGTTACCGGTGAAATTGCATCAATTTACGCAAATGGAACTTCTCAACACGTAAATGTGCTTAATGCTACCTACACAAACCAGGATCTAATCAATACATCTGTATGGCAATCAAAGAAGACCTTATTGGCTCCACGATTCTTGTGGCTGAACCAGGGTGTTCGCGATCTCATGGAAGATGCATTGATCGCAATCGTTGGCGGTAAGCCAATAGATGCAACTCTGGAAGATTACTCCAAGCAAATCAAGCAGAAGTTGGGCTAATCATTCCCAATTTAAAGATGTCGAGCAGCCCCCTAAAGAAATTTAGTGGGGCTGCTCGTCCTTCCTTGCGGAAGAGACATTCAATTCAGGGATCCAAAAAGGCTCTCTACTGGATGTCTCTGCCCGCTCTTAGTCTCTATGTTTTTCTCTTTTTGATTCCCGTTCTTAATAACTTGCGATATGCGTTAACAAAGTGGGATGGCATTGATGCCCCAGTTTTTGTTGGCTTGGATAATTTCAAGAAACTTGCCACCGATGATGACCTAGCTACCAAGGTCCTTGGAAATAACGTTGAATTCATGTTCTGGGTGGTTATTTTCCAAACCGGTTTTGCTCTTTTGTTTGCTACTTATCTGGTTAAGAACACCAGAACTACTTTGTTTTTTAGAACACTTTTCTTTTTCCCGACAATTTTATCTTCAGTCTCAGTAGCTATGATTTGGCTCTTTTTATACGACCCAAACTACGGAGCGATTAATACAACATTCAAAAAAATTGGACTCGAATCCTTTGCGCTAAACTGGCTAGGAAGTGAAGATTCTGCCTTATACGCAATTATCTTTGTGCAAGTCTGGTTCCATACCGGCCAAATGATGGTTATTTACATTGCGGGACTTCAACAGATTCCTGCAGAGTTATACGAAGCAGCAAATGTTGATGGAGCAAGCAGGTGGCAGCAATTTAAATCAGTCACATGGCCGATGGCTCTTCCTACAAGTGCAGTTGTTGTGGCGTATACGACAATTCAATCTTTCCGTGCATTTGATTTAGTGTATGCGACCACGCAAGGCGGACCAAATAATACAACTTCAATTTTAACAACGATGATATTTCAAACAGCGTTCAATGAATTCAGATTTGGTTATGCAGCTTCTCAATCAATCATTATGGTCATCATGATTTTCTTGATCACAGGATTGCAAAAGAGAATTCTAAGGACGAGGTACTAAGCATGATTTACAAAATTAGTAGATGGTTCAGCCTAGCCGTATTCACCCTCTTGATAATTGTGCCAACTGCAATTGTATTTTTTGGGACATTCAAAACAGATTTAGAAATTTATGATTCACCAATGGCTCTGCCCCTCAATTGGACTTTGGACAACTATAGGCGGCTATTAGACGATGGTGAGATCCTCACTAATTTCAAGAATAGTGTTTTTGTTACCTCACTCTCAGTGCTCATTACCTTGGTTCTTGCGAGCATGGCCTCCTTTGCTATAGCAAGAATGATGAATGTGACAGGAAAGGTGCTTTTTGTTCTCTTTTCTTTGGGGTTGGCTATTCCTGGCCAGGTCAACATCATTCCAATTTACTTACTTTTCAATGACTTAGGGCTGACAAATACTTACCATGGTTTGATCGCTGTCAATGTTGTAGCGACGCTCCCCATTTCTGTTTTTATCCTGACATCATTTTTTAGAGAGATACCAAGTGAAATGTACGAAGTTGCCTCTATAGATGGTGCAACTCATTTCAAGGTTTATCGTGCGATTGCTTTGCCTTTGTCTAAGCCCGCACTCGGCGCTACCTCTATTTTTCTTTTTGTAATTTGTTGGAACGATTTGCTTTTCCCTCTTCTGTTAATTACAGAAAGTGCTAAGAAAACTTTGCCACTGGCCCTGTTGGATTATCGAGGCGAGTACGCGACAAGTTTCAGTATGATCTTTACGGCAGTTTTGGTTGCCTCGATACCAATGGTGATTATGTATTTAGCTATGCAAAAATCCTTTGTTGCCGGGCTCACAGCTGGCGCTGTGAAAGGATAAATCTTGAGCATCTTAAGTTTAAATTCAGAACCAAAGCGAGCTTCACGTATTGCCACCCAATTAGTTGATCTAATCGAGCTGCAAAAACTGGCCCCTGGCGATAAGTTACCTCCAGAGCGCCAGCTTGCAGAATTACTTGAAGTAAGCCGACCTAGTTTGCGAGAAGCTCTACATATCTTGCAAGCACAAGGACTTGTTCAGATTAGACATGGACAGGGAACATTTGTTCAGGAACCAGTTGTAGCTCAAGAGCTACGCGCATCAGTAATGACAAAGACTCATGGTCTCAATGAACTCTTTGATGCTCGTGAAGTTCTAGAGGTTCCAGCGTCCAAGTGGGCTGCAGAAAAAGCTACAAAAGAGGACATTCGATTGCTCCGGGCCACCTTAAATCAGATAGATACCGTTACATCAATTGAACCAATTGACTTTGATCAACTGCAGTCTTTGGACGCAAAGTTTCACTTAACAATCGTTGGAATTGCAGGGAATCGATTCATTAACCAGACACTAAACGTCTTACAAGATGTAATGAAGATGTCTATGGAAACTACATTACGTTTGCCTGGACGTTCTGATATTTCTCGAAGTGAGCACAATCAAATCCTTGCAGCTATCGAGACTGGCAATGGTGAATTAGCATCTAAGTTAACTTTTCAACATATAACGGGTGCTCGCGCAACTGCTTTGGCAGATGCAAAAAAGAGAGATAGCAATTGAGTTTGGTTCAAGCTGTCTGCGTTGGAGTAATCACTGTAGATACTGTTGCATTAGTTGATAGATACCCAACAGAGGATGAAAGAGTTGTGGCCCATGAGATTGTTCGTGGTGGAGGAGGTCCAGCCGCAGTTGCAGCTGTCACTCTAAGCCGATTAGGCGTTAAGACTGCAATAGTCGGAACTATTGGCGATGATGCAGATGGCAAAGAAGTCTTAGGAATTTTTGAAAAGGAAGGCGTAGACACATCTGGTATCTCTGTTGGAACTTCACCAACTGCCGGAAGTGTGATTGTTTCATCACTAGAACGAAGCGCTAGAGCAATCAATACTCGCCAACCAGTTGTACAAGCTCCGATAAATGAATCAGCTAAGAAGCTAATCGAAAATGCGAATTGGCTACATGTAGATCATGTTGGTATAAACCGCTTGGATGAAATGGGAGTTACTCGAGGAAAGGGTCCTCAAATTTCATTTGATGCTGGATACGGTGTTGAAAGCTTTAACCCAATCGTTGTTGACTTGTTTGTTCCAACTGACCGACAGATGGCTTTGCGCTATCCAGGAAAAGATCTAGCGGTTGCTTTAGAAAATGATTCAATAAAGGCAGGGAATACAGTTGTAGCAACAAAAGGCTCTGCTGGTAGCGCAGGATTTTCACCTGAAACAGGCTTTGTCACGGCACCTGGTTTCAAGGTGCAGGTAACAAGCACATTAGGTGCTGGCGATGTATTCCATGGCGCACTAGTTGCGCAGTTAATTCAAGGATATTCACTACAAGAGGCGATGCTTCGGGCTAATGCAGTAGCAGCGCTTTCTTGTCGTGGGCTAGATGGTCAATCAATGATTCCAACCACACACGAACTAGATGCATATCTGGAGGCATACAAATGAGAGCACCATTAACTAAATTAGCTCGCCCATCAGGAGCACTGGCAATGGTTGCTGTTGATCAACGTGAAGCATTGCGTGGGATGTTTGCAGCCCATCAGAGCACTCCAGTACCAGATTCACAATTAACTCAGTTTAAAGTTGATGTAGCACGCGAACTTTCTCCTTATGCATCAGCATTGTTAGTTGATCAAGAGTTTGGAATTGATGCAATCATCGCTCAAAAAGCATTACAAGGTTCATGTGGCTTGATTGCTGCAGCAGATTTACTAGTTGGTCCAGCAGGTGGTGCTGCAACTGATACTGCTGTTGATCCTGACATTGATCCAATCCGCATGCGGGATATCGGAAGCGTAGGATTAAAGTTTTTGGTTTTGTGGCGTAATGATGAATCACCAGATGTTCGCGCAAAGTTAGTGGAAGATTTCAACAAGCTGTGTCAGGTTTCAGGGTTGCCATCAATTATCGAAATTATTGTTAAGCCGCCAACTGATTCTTCGAGAAGTTTTAATCGTGAAGAAGAGTTAATCATTGCTGCTCGTGAAGCTGCGTCGTGGAAGCCAGATCTTTACAAGGCAGAGGTTCCGTTCCATGGTGAAGGTGATTTGAATCTTGTTACCAAAAATGCTGAAAGAATTTCAGAGGCAATTGGCTCACCGTGGGTAGTACTTTCAAATGGTGTTAAGCAACCATTTTTTAATGATGCGGTAAAGGCTTGTGCAATGGGTGGAGCGAGTGGATTTTTAGCCGGCCGCGCAGTGTGGGCCGATATTGTCGGGTCACCTGATATTCCAAAGGCGCTGCGCGAAGTATCTATCCCACGCCTAGAACAGTTAGCTGAGATTGTTGATACTCACGCAAAGCCTTGGAGCAGTTGGTAATTAGCCCCAAAGCTCTTTGATCTCAACTACTCGGCCTTCATTAATGCTCTTATGAGCAGCAAGGCCAGTAACCACGCTAGTGACACCATCTTTCAAGGTAACTTCAGCAGGAGTTGAATTCAAGATCGCATCGCGGAACTTTGTGTGTTCAATATAAGAAGCTCCGTAATGGTGGCCCATGTATTTAACATCGAAGTTGTGAACAATCTTCTGCTCACTACCAGGTGTACGAGCAGCACCTGTTTTCCAGCCTGAAAGCTTTCCAATTGATTCACGGCGCGATGCTCGAACAACTTGTGATGGCAAGAAAGATTCAATTTTTCCTTCATCACCAATAATTGTCAGAATCTCTTTATCAAAAGATCCTTCACCAAACATGCACAGATCTAACATTCCACGAGCACCATTTGCATACTCCAAGACAACGTAAGCGTTATCCAACATATTGGCTTGCTTACCATCATATTTTTCATCAAGGTGATTCACGCTTTGTCCACCAGATGCAAAAACACGAATTGGTTGTTCACCAACAATTATGTCCATCAAGTTGAAGTAGTGACAACATTTTTCTACCAAAGTTCCACCAGTGCGATCTGCAAAGCGGTTCCAATTATCTACTTTGGGATAGAAAGGCTCTCGGTGTTCACGAATCGATACCTGATGAACCTTTCCAGCATCTCCTTCTTTAGCACGAGCAATTGCTTCAGCAACAGGAGGCATGAATCGATATTCAAGACCCATCCATGTCATTGCACTTCGCTTGTCATCCCATGAAAGAATAGATTTTAGATCTTCAATAGTTGTGGCTAAAGGCTTTTCAACGAAAACCGCTAAATCAGATTCAAGTGCATCCTTTAACACCGCAGCATGCGTGTCATTTGGTGTTGCAATTATTACGGCATCGACCAACCCTGAATCCAGAAGGGCTCGGTGATCAGTGAACACTGTGGCACCAGGGGCCATGGCAAGGGCTGCTTCTTGGGAGGGCACATGTGGGTCGCTGAGTGCGGTGACAACCGCCCCACCCATGACTTTGATGTTCTCAATGTGTTCGCGGCCCATGCTGCCCGCGCCGATAATGCCGTACCGAAGCTCTGTTTTCATGGCAACAGGTTAGACCACTGCAAGAAATTTGGGCAGGGGGGTAGACGAAACACGCTCATCTAACCTAGACTCCGGCAAGAGGTCAGACCACTACCGATTTATAGGTCAAGAGAGGCGTGTGTAGAAATGGCAATAACTCCACCGCAGTTTCTGCTCCATCACGATGGTGACAATGTCGCCGTTGCAATGACAGATCTGCAACCAGGAACAATTCACGGTCGTTCCGTGAAAGAGGGAACCGAGAGCACAGCAGTGTTAAATCACGCGCTTCCTCTTGGACACAAATTTGCACTCACAGATCTTGCTGAGGGTGACGCAATTATTAAGTACGGCATCAAAGTCGGACTTGCATCAGCTGCCATCAAAAAGGGCGATTACATTCACACACACAACATGAGGAGTT
>JBILJK010000042.1:0-7445 GCA_044377285.1 Candidatus Planktophila sp. | reverse complement strand
CTGCAGACTAAGGTCTCAAAAATCAATGCCTGGTCAGCAGAAGAGCCAAATCTCTACACATTAGATATTGAATTACGCAATCCAGATGGCGCTGTAATTGAAGTTTCACAGCAGCGAATTGGTTTTCGTTCTATTGTGATTAAGGGACAAGATTTCTTGGTAAATGGCCAACCAATTATTTTCTACGGTATCAATCGCCATGACTTTAATCGCTTTACAGGCCGCGCATTAACCCGCGATGACATGCGGCAAGATTTGCTCGAACTAAAGCGTTGGAACTTCAACGCTGTACGCACATCTCACTACCCCAATGATGCAGCATTTTTAGATTTGTGCGACGAACTTGGTTTCTATGTAATTGGTGAAGCAAACATCGAATCACATGCTTTTATTTCATCCATCTGTAATGACACCAGATATCTGACCGCATTTGTAGATCGTGTTGGTCGTATGGTTCAGCGCGATATTCATCATCCATCTGTTGTCATGTGGTCACTGGGCAATGAATCAGGTGCTGGTACCAACCACGAAGCAGCAGCAGCGTTTGCCCGCAGCTTTGATCCATCACGTCCTTTGCATTACGAGGGCGGAATCCGCGGTAACTGGATGGGCAGCCATTCATTGACCGATGTAATCGCACCGATGTATCCAGCGATTAACACGATTAAGGAGTATGCAAACTCTCCAAAGGCGGACCGCCCATTAATCATGTGCGAGTACTCCCATGCAATGGGCAATAGCAATGGAACATTGGCAGAGTATTGGGAAGTAATTGAATCAACACGTGGTTTGCAAGGTGGATTCATTTGGGAGATGTGGGATCACGGTCCTGTTCAAACAATGTCCGATGGCTCAAAGCGCAACGCCTACGGCGGGGACTACGGCGAAACCAAGCATGACGGCAACTTCTGCTGCGACGGAATGGTGTTTCCAGACCGTTCAGCTAAGCCAGCTATGCATGAATTTAAGGCTATTGCCGCACCTATCCTCATAACTGGCGTAAAAGCTGCTACTGGTCAATTCAAGATCTTTAATAAGAATTTCTTTAAAGACTTAAGCCAATACCAGCTTCAGTGGTCGATCACATGCGATGGAGTTATTCAAGATGGTGGAGTTGTAAAACTTCCAAAGGTCGCACCACGTAAATCAGTTAACTTTAAAATCTCATCAAAGAAGTTAGCAAAGGGTACAAACCGTGGTGAGCGGTTCGTTACCTTCTCATTAGTTTGTCTAGCAAGTACTCCATGGGCTTTGCCAATGTCTGAAATCGCCTGGAGTCAGATTGCATTGCCATCAACTGCGTTAGCACCTGCTAAGAAAACTAAGGAAATTGGTGATGTTGTAGATGAGCATGGCCAAATAGTTTTGCCGTACGGGGTCGTGGCACCATCTGTTTCACTGTGGCGAGCACCGACAGATAATGATCGTATTGGGCACATTGCTACCAAGTGGGAGCGATACGGAGTTCGTGAAATCTCGCGAACCGATTGCGTTGTCAGACAAACATCAACAGCGATCAAAGTAGCCAACACCTGGCAAACAAGTACTGGTGTTTCATTCAAACACACACAGTTGATTACTCCAGTTGTTGGTGGATTTACTGTTAAAGAAACAGTAACTATTCCTAAGGCGTTTGAGGATCTTGCACGCGTTGGAACGCTTTTTGAACTAGATGGTTCCTTAAGCGATCTTGTGTACTTCGGTACTGGTGCACATGAGTCATACCCTGATCGCAAAATTGGTCGCATTGCGCGTTTTGTTTCAACAGTTGCTGCTCAGTACATTCCTTATGTACGTCCGCAGGAAAATGGTGGACATGCTGCTGTGCGCTGGTTTGAACTCACAAATGCAGCTGGTAACGGATTGCGCTTTGCAATGGGTAAGCCGGCTCAGGTATCTGTAACGCCTAACAGAGATGCAGAATTAGCAGATGCCACGCATGATGTAGAGGTAAATGCATGTGGAAACACCGTCGTGCATATTGATGCGGCTCATCGTGGTCTTGGCACTGCTTCGTGTGGTCCAGATACTTTAGATAAATACATCATTAAAACTGGAGTTCACACCTGGGAATGGACAGTTACTCAGATTTAATTCACTAGCCCTAATCTAAATGGGCTAGTGGCCAATTAATTGCAATTGGGTATTTGCATGTGCGTCCATCACCAGAAGATTTGCCACGAGCACGTCGCCACATCCAGGGCAGTGCAAATGTTGCAAACCAGGCAATCGTTATTGCTGATTTAACAAATTGCGGAATTGGCTCTTGTGGCGCTAAGGGTCGACGCCACGAAGGATCAAATGGAAGCTCAATAGTTTCTAATACAGCTTGTGCAACTCGATCATGACCCATTGGATTTAAGTGCAATCGATCAAAAGCTAAAAAGCGTGGGTCTTTAAAAGCTGCCTCACCATTTGCATCGCAGAGAATAGCTCCTACCTCTTCTGCCATCGCACGGACATTTTCATTAAAATCTTTGAATCGTGCCTGCCATGATTCAGCAAGACGTCCTGTACTGCCACTATCTTCAAGAACTGTAAACAACATAACCGTCGCACCAGAGGCAGCAACTTTTCGTACCGCTTCGGCATACATAGGCAAAGTGATGTTGGGGTTGTACTTGGGGCGAATAACATCATTTGCGCCAGCATGGAATGAAACCAGGGTTGTCTCATCAATCACTTGTGCAATAGCAGGTTCAATTTGCTCATCAATAACCTGCTTTAACAACTTGCCGCGGATTGAAAGGTTGGCATACTGAAAACCTTTTTGATTCGCAGCCATAACATCGGCAACGCGATCTGCCCAACCTCGGTATTGGCCGTACTTTTTCTCATCGCACATACCTTCGGTGAATGAATCACCAATAGCGATAAAACGGTTGTATTTCACGGTCTTTTACCTACTGTGCGCGACGCTGCTGATCTACGTGGAACAGTGCAATTGAGGTTGCAACGCTTGCGTTTAGTGACTCAGTTGAGGTGCTAATTGGAATCGAAACAACAAGATCGCATTTTTCTTTAGTCAATCGTGCGAGACCCTTGCCTTCAGAGCCAACAATAATCATTAGCGGCTCTGTTGCGACCTTCATAGTGCTGATGATCTGATCGGATTCACCATCTAGACCCACAACAAACATTCCAGCTTTTTTCGCTGCATCAATTGTTCGTGCAAGGTTTGTAATTTGTGCAATTGGCAAACGAGCGGCTGCACCTGATGATGCTTTCCATGCAGATGCGGTCATTGTTGCTGCGCGACGCTCAGTCATGATCACACCTGCTGCACCAAATGCAGCAGCAGATCGAATAATTGCTCCAAGGTTACGTGGATCTGTAACTCCATCTAATGCAACGATTAACGATGGATACTTGGCACGTTCCATTATCTCTTCAAAACTTGAATACTGGAAAGGCTTAATAGCAAGAATAATTCCTTGGCTATTAGGAGAAATTCCTTCAACTTCGGCACGGTGTGCTTCGCGAATCGATAATCCATGATGCAGTGCAAGTTTTAAACTTTCAGCAACACGATCATCAACATCGATACTGCGTGCTACTAATAATTCTGTAGATGGAACATTCTCGCGAAGTGCTTCGAGCACCGCGTTACGTCCTGCAACAATTTCTCCACGAGGACGATCACCCTTTGGAATGCGAGGAGAACGCGTTTCCTTTTTCTCCGCAGCTTTCTTGCGCTTTGCAGCTGCGTGATACGGACGATCTTCCGCTTTTGGCGTTGGTCCTTTTCCTTCAAGACGTCGCTTGTTGTTTCCACCAGTACCGGCAGATGGCCCCTTTTTTGATTGGCGAATAGCGCCTTTACGGGATGAATTGCCAGCCATGATCAGATCTCGTTTCAGTAATTAATTAATAGACCAGCGAGGCCCTTGAGCAGTGTCCTCAATTGTAATTCCTAAAGCAGCAAGCCCATCACGGATGGCATCTGAAGCAGCGAAATCCTTGCGTTCACGCGCAGATGCACGCTCTGCAAGAGCTAATGTGATGACGCCATCTAACGCTTCAGATAGGTCAGAACCACCAGATGAGCCAAATGCTGCGTCGAATGGATCACAACCCAGTATCTCTAGCGCTCCACGAATTTCATCAGCATTCTTAGAAATCGCAGCAGTGTCATTATCTGTAATTGCTTGATTGCCTAAACGCAGGTTTTCACTGATAGTTGCTAAGGCTGCTGGTACTGCTAAATCATCATTCATCGCGGCAGTAAATTCGGCGTTAATGCGTGGTGTTGGTTTAGCGCCAAGAAGTTCGGCTGCGCGATTCAAGAAGTTTTCGATGCGCTTGAAGTTGGTGGCTGCCTCTTGCAACGCTTCAGGTGAATATTCCAGCATCGAACGGTAATGCGCACTGCCTAAATACCAACGTAATTCGACTCCACGAACAACCTTTAAAATTTCATGGACCTGCAAAGTGTTTCCAAGAGACTTTGACATTTTTTCACCTGATTGTGTAACCCAAGCGTTGTGTAACCAGCGTTGAGCAAACCCATATCCAGCTGCCTCTGATTGTGCAATTTCATTTTCGTGATGAGGAAAAACAAGATCTAATCCCCCGCCATGAATATCAAATGTCTCGCCAAGATAGGCATGTGCCATTGCAGAGCATTCAAGATGCCAACCAGGACGACCTGGTCCCCACGGTGTAGGCCATGAAGGTTCACCAGGTTTTGCAGCTTTCCATAATGCAAAATCACGAACATCTTTCTTATATGTTTCATCAGCATCTGATGCAGGCTGTAAATCATTAAGGTTTTGACGAGACAAAGTTAGATAGCTCTTTAACTTACGAACTTCTAAGTACACGTCGCCATTGCCTGGCGCATATGCTGCACCGTTTTCGATGAGCTGATCCATTAGCTCAATCATTTGTGTGATGTGACCAGTTGCGCGTGGCTCGTATGTCGGAGGCAACACATTTAACGATGCATATGCATCGGTAAAGATTCGTTCGTACTTCATGGCTAAGGCCCACCACGGCATCTTTTCAATTACGGCCTTTTGTAAAATCTTGTCATCAATATCGGTGACATTTCGAATAAATGTAACCTCGTAACCGCTCTTAGTTAGCCAACGTCGCAAAATATCAAAGTTAACACCACTTCGAACATGGCCAATATGTGGTGCGGCTTGCACGGTTGCGCCGCAAACATAGATAGAAACTTGTCCTGTGACTAATGGCTTGAATTCATTGATCTCGCGAGTTGCGGTGTCATACAAATTCAAACTCATGGAGCTAGTACCAATGCATTGGCAATGACATAAATACCTTCGCCGCGACCTGTAAATCCCATTTCATCTGATGTTGTAGCAGCAACAGAGACAGGTGCACCTAATGCATCACTTAATGCTTTTTGTGCCTCATCACGACGTGATGTGATCTTTGGTTGATTTCCAACAATCTGCAAGGAAACATTGTTAATGACAAAACCTTTAGCGGTCACAAAGTCGCGCAGTGCTGAAATCATTGCAAGGCCGGATGCGCCAGCCATTTCGGGCTTATCGACACCAAAAAAACTGCCGACATCACCTAGTTGGCATGCAGATAAAACTGCGTCACACAATGCATGAACTGCAGCATCACCATCTGAATGTCCGAGTAAGCGCGGAGTTTCGGGCCATTGCAACCCTGCAAGTGCACAAGGGCCACTGTCCCCAAATTTGTGGGCATCAATTCCGACACCGGTACGAAGTTTGGAGATGTTCATTGTCTAAGCGTATCGGCTTCTGTGGTGGTGTTTAATACGCATACAGGCTGTATTCATGGAAAAGAGTTAATGGTGACCTATACATCTCGACTTCGAGATCATGCACGCAAAACTGGTCGCGATACCCGTATCGCGTTGGTGGGTGCTGGCCAAATGGGTCGCGGCTTTGGAAATCAATTAGGCCGTAAAGAGGGAATCTCACTATCCATCGTTATCGATTCAGATCTAGAGCGCGTCAAGGTTGTTTATGCAGATCTAGGGATTACAGATGTTGTTTTTAGTGATGACAAAGATGTTTTGTCGAAAGCGATTTTAGAAGGCAAGCACACTGGAAGTACCAACGCACTGTTGGTTTCAGAGCTTCCGGTTGATTTAGTTGTAGAAGGCACTGGTGTCCCAGATATTGGCGCACAGATTACATATTCATCACTTCTTGCTAAAAAGGATGTTGCTGTTCTCAATGTTGAAATGGATGTAACTATTGGACCGCTTCTTCATAAAGTTGCAACAGATAATGGCGTGATCTACGCAGTCTGTCATGGTGATGAACCTATTGAAGCTAAGGTCTTAGTTGATTACGCACGCGATTTGAACTTTGAAATTATCTGCGCTGGTAAAGGTAAAAACAATCCTTTTGAACCGTTGAGCACCCCGGACACGGTCCGCGATATCGCGATCAAAAAGAAGATGAATCCAAAGATGTTGTGCTCCTTTACTGATGGATCCAAAACAATGACCGAAATGGTGGCACTTGCCAACACAACTGGGTTGCAACTTTCCAAGCGTGGAATGTATGGGCCTGCATCATCTGTTAAAACTTTGCAAGATACCTTCGCTTTAGCTGTTGATGGTGGAGTTTTAGATCGACCAGGTGTCGTTGATTACTGCACCGGTGATGTTGCCCCCGGAGTCTTTGTAATTGTTCGCCATAACGATCCTTACATCGCACATGAGATGAGTTATCTAGCAATGGGACCTGGTCCTTATTTTGCTTTGTATCGCCCATTTCATTTAGCATCGATCGAAGCTCCGATTACTGTTTACAGAGCAATTCTGGATCGTGAATCATCACTGTATGCGCCACATCTAAATGCTGAAGTAGTCACAATGACAAAGAAAAACCTTGAAATTGGTGATGTTATTGATGGAATTGGTGGATACACAGTGCGTGGCTATGCCGATAACGCACTTGATGCCAAGCGGGATAACTTAGTTCCGATTGGGTTAATTGCTGGAGCAAAAGTTGTTAAGCCCATTGGCGTTGGCGAACTGCTGACATATGACCATGTCGAGCTAAACCAGGATTCATTTATTGTTGCTTTGCGTAAAAAGCAAGATGAATTAGGCCTTACATACGCACCACACCAGAAGTAATCATGAGTTCACGGCCCACAGTTGCATCGATAGTTTTGGCTGCGGGATCTGGCACACGTTTTGGTCATGACATAAACAAGGTGTGGTTACCCTTAAATGGTCGCCATATTATTTCTAGATCTCTCACAAATGCAGCCGCAAACTTTGAGGGAGCACGCATAATTTTGGTGATTAACCCAGATGATGAAGAGTTTGCCCGCAAAGCATTGCAAGCAGATTCAATGCCAACAACCATCGAAATTGTTTATGGTGGTGCAAGCCGCCATGAGAGCGAATTCAATGCATTGCAGTATTTGAAACCAGCAATTATTGCAGGTGACATAGATATCGTTTTGATTCATGATGG
>JBILJK010000040.1:0-7827 GCA_044377285.1 Candidatus Planktophila sp. | reverse complement strand
AGCGTGCCAGGAAACTCGCACATCAACACATTCGAAAGAAGTAATAGTTTCTTGCAACGCGATTGTTTTTGGTATTTCTTCACTCTTTGCCAACAAATCGTCAACAGCTCTTTGTGAAGCTAGCAACTTGCCTGACCCAAACAGATTCGGATACCAGGAAGTTATTGCTTCAAACATCACCAGAGGTAGAAATATAAACATAGCTACTTGAACTGCTGGCAATTGATCGTGACGTGTGATCGAGTTTGCAAGCCAAGTGCTACCAACAATTGCTAAAGCGATGATTGAGTATGCAGAGAATGAAAATATGCCACTCTTGCTAAGCAGCTTCTTTTCACTTTTAACGATCTCCAATTCTTCCTGGGCTGCAGGAACTAATGATTGATCTAAATAGCCATAGATTTGTGCCTCAATCACGCCATGAACGGAAGATTCAATAACCTGTGTGTACATGTTTTCTCGAGCCTCTATTTCTTCTGCCAGAGGAACCGTGAACCGTGAAATCAAAAGTGGGATTCCAAATAAAAAAATGAGGGATGCCGGCACTGTGATCAGCAGTGATTCTGGGCGAACCCACCAACCCAACAATGTTCCTGCAGTTAGAGCCAAAATCGCAGATGATCCTGGAAGTTTGATGCGCAGTTGGTATTCCTGGGCCCGTTCAACATCATCTACAAGTGTTTTAACCGAAGCGCCTGAATTAATAACATGTGAAATTGCAATAGATCGTTCAACAAGTTTCTCATAAAGACTAGTTCGCAAGTCAGTCAAGCGTTCAAATACCGCTTTGTGACTGATTAATCGTTCACCATATCGAGCGACTGAACGAAAGATTCCAAAGAAGCGAACTAAAACTATTGAAACACCTAAGGTTAAAATGGGTGGGTGCAGAGATGCCATTGTTATTAACCAGCCACTTGAAACAGTCAAGCCAATGCCGCCGATAAAGGCGAATGCGCCCAACAGGTAAGCAATAAACATCATGATGTAACCACGAAACTTTGTTGAGAATCATCTACGTTCACGATTGAAAGATCATGCGTGATGCAGATGACAACAGCACCAGATGATGCATATCCACGTAACGTTTTCATTACCATGTCCGCGCTCTCTGAATCTAGATCCGCAGTTGGTTCATCGGCGATCAATACTTGTGGCTTAGAAATTAAAGCTCTAGCGATAGCAATCTTTCGTATCTGACCACCTGAAGCAGCGTTAGAACTTTCACCTGCTGCGCCTAACTGGGTCTCGAGTCCACTTGGCAGGTCATCAATGTGCAAACCGCATCGTGCAAGCATTTTCGTGATTACCACATCCTCGATTGTTGGAGAAATCAATTGAAACTGCTGGCGAAGAGAGCCATGTGCCAATTGGGGTTGCTGTGGGACCCAGCCAATCGTTGTGAACCACGATTGTTTTAAAGAGGCATCTAAAGCATGAGCTTGTCCTTGTGAGCGGACAACAACCCCGGCATCATTACGAATCCCTAAAAGATTAAGTGCGAAAGTGCTCTTACCGATTCCAGACTCGCCAACAATGAAGTGGATGACCCCAGAATTAATTGTTCTCGGTGCAATCGAGCATGGTGAGCGACCCGTGATGTGCAACCCCCATTGATCCCACGAGATTGAATCAACTAGAGAAAAATCTACTGCTGTCTGTTCCGGTATTTGATTCTTATCTTCCCGCAGATTTGCCAGCTGTTCTAAAGCCTCGGTGCCATCTGCAGAGGCATGAAATAGTGATGCTGCATTGCGCAGTGGGAAGTAAACCTCTGGAGCGAGAATTAAAACCGCAAGTGAGGTCGTAAAACCCATTTTTGAATCAACTAAGCGAAGCCCGACTGATACGGCAATTAAGGCCACAGAAATAGTTGCAACAAGTTCGAGCGCTAGGGCCGAAAGAAATGAAATTTTTAACACCTTCATAGTCTCTTGGGTATACCGATCCCCCATTTCTTCTATGCGCTGTGCCTGAGATTTGTGCCGGCCAAAGATTTTGAGTGTTACAAAACCACGTAATGAATCTTCAAAATATGCTGATAGAGAGCTAAGACTTCTCCACTTTTTATTGACCGAATCAGCTGTGTACTTTCCGATCAATGCTCCGAATATGGGAATGAGTGGCAATGTAAATACTGCAATGAATCCCGATAGCGGGTCCAGTAAAAACATCGTCGCAATTACGACAAAGGGCGTAACTGATGCAAAGAATAATTGAGGCAAGAATCTTCCTAAGTAGATATCTAAAGAGTTCAGGCCCTTGACTAGCAGGGTACTTATTAATGATGGTGGTACATGTGCGTAGGCATCTAAAGCAGATGTGACTTCGGCGCGAATTTCCCACTTAACTGTGACCGCTTGCTTAGAGCACCACATTTCAAAACCAGATTGAAAAATTGCCCGAAAAGCCCAAAGCGCAGCCAATAGGCCAATAAGCGAGAAGGCCGAAGCATCTACGTTAATCACTGCAACGATTACTCGAGCTAAAACAAGTGCGCTAGCAACAATTATTGCTGACCAAATGATTGCGCCGACTGCTGATACAAAGAAAAGTCTGCGGCTACCGCCCCTTTGGAAAAGTAGCCGCAGATTATTCGATTTCACTTATGAAGCGTATGGCTAACTACATCGAGAACGCCATGTTCAGGGTTTGCGATCTGAGATGCGCTAACACGTTTACGGAATACCCAATAAGTCCAACCTTGGTAAACAAGAACTATTGGGGTCATAACCAAAGCAACCACTGTCATCACCTTGAGCGTGTAATCGGTGCTAGATGCATTTGTAATTGTGAGATCAAACTGAGAACCCAAAGAACTAGGCATAACACGTGGATACAAGGCGAAAAATAGAGTTGAAACAAAGGTTGCAATCGTTGCCGCAGAGAAGATGAATGACCAGCCCTCTCTACGCTTGAGATTGGCAAACATTCCAGCCACCCATAAAAGTGCAACTGCGGTGGAAAGAATTAAGACTGTTGTGTTGAGTTCAGGCAGCATCAAATTAGTCCACACCAAGAATGAAACTGCAGCAACAGCTGCAACCACACCTGAAAGTTTGGCTATCTCGTGAGCTTTGTCGCGAATCGAACCTGTTGTCTTAAGGGATAGGAAGACAGCTCCATGCGTAAGGAAAACTGTCAAAGTTACAACACCACCTAGGAGTGCATATGGATTTAGGAGATTAAAGAATCCACCCACATACTCAAGCGAACCGCTCTCAGCTCTCTCGATTGGAACTCCACGAACGATATTTGCAAATGCGACACCCCACAAAAGTGCAGGGATGGTGCTACTAATGAGGATCGCGATATCCCATCGCTGTCTCCATTGTGCTTTGCCGTACTTGCTGCGATATTCAAATGAAACACCACGCACAATGAGTGAGACAAGGATGAGAAATAGCGGCAAATAGAAACCACTAAATAAAGTCGCATACCACTCTGGGAATGCAGCAAAGGTTGCACCTCCTGCGACAAGTAACCACACCTCGTTGCCATCCCACACAGGGCCAAGCGTTGTTAGAACAGCACGACGATCTGCTTCATTTTTGGAAACAAAGCGAAGAAGCATGCCGACACCAAAGTCGAAACCTTCAAGGATGAAGTATCCAACCCACAGAACCGCAATGAGCAAAAACCATGTTGTTTGAAATGTCATTTCCATACTCCTTTCTTAGTAGGCCATCACTAGTTGTTTGTCTTCAGAACCACCAAGCTGAGGGTCTTCGTAATCAAACTCTTCGGCTGGACCGTTCTTGATAACTTTCAATGTGAGTCCAATTTCAATAAATGCGAGGACCCCGTATAGCAATGTGAAGACGATCATTGTGAACAAGACCGCTCCCGCTGAGACAACCGCGCTCACTCCATCTGCTGTTTTAATTAATCCAAATACCGCCCATGGCTGCCGTGCTGTTTCGGTGAAGATCCAGCCAAATGAAATGGAGAGCAGAGGAATGAAGGGAAGTGAATACATGGCTGGAGCGAACCACTTGCCCTTAGGTGTTGCTCCACGGCGCAAACCTCGCATTGCAAGGAGTACGAAGAGCAGTCCTAAAAATCCAAATCCGATCATTAGGCGGAAGGACCAATACGCAAGAGGCACATTGGGTGTGTAATCTCCAGCGCCATATTGAGCATCGTACTTAGCTTCAAGATCATTAACACCTTCAACGACGCCATTGAAGTTTCCGGTAGACATGAAGGAGAGCATCGAAGGAACACCAATCTGAAATACAGATCTAGATCCATCAAGTGTTCCAATTGTTAGCAAAGAAAATGGCGCATTTTCCTGAGTGGTGTATAGAGCCTCAGCTGCTGCCATCTTCATAGGTTGTTGCTCCGTCATCACGCGTGAAGTTATATCTCCGGTGATGAATACCAAAACAAAACTTACTAGCATTGTTATCGCACCCAGTTTAAAGGTTGACCGTGCAAGAATTTCATCCTTCTTTTTTAGAATGAGGTAAGCCGAAATTCCTGCCATGAATGCGCCACTTGCAAAAGCTGCTGATGGGATTGTATGAAGAAATTCAGTGACTGCTGTTTTCTGCGTCAGAACCGCTTTGATGTCAACTAGCTCTGCTCGGCCCTTTTCAGCGTTTAAAACATAGCCGACTGGATGTTGCATCCAAGCATTTGCGGCCAAAATAAAGTAAGCAGAAAGAACTGTGCCCGTTGCTGCTAACCAAATGCTCGCAAGGTGTAACTTCTTGGGCAGTCGATCCCAACCAAAAATCCACAATCCTAAAAATGTGCTTTCCAAGAAGAATGCGAGCAAACCTTCGATAGCAAGCGGTGCACCGAAGATGTCACCGACAAATCGGCTATATGAAGACCAGTTCATACCGAACTGAAACTCCTGCACAATCCCGGTGACAACACCAATAGCAAAGTTAATGAGAAAGAGTTTCCCGAAAAACTTGGTTGCTCGCAGATACTGCAGTTTCCCAGTGCGATACCAAGCTGTTTGCAGACCTGCGACGAGAAATCCCATACCGATTGTGATCGGCACAAATAGGAAGTGGTAAACGGTTGTGATGGCGAACTGCCATCTAGCTAGATCTAGGGAGTTCATCGGCCTAGTTCTCCAATTCTGAGCTGCTCTGCAGGCTCACAGGCAATTTTGCGCCTGAACCGATATGGGCACATCAAAAAATCCATGGGCTACCCCTCATGTTGCCTAACTCACGCCCACGCTTGATCCACGCTCAGCAGTGATTGGCTTCCTCCCCCGCCTACGGGGTACCCTTACGCTCTGTTCCCATTGGAACGAGATCAATAGAAAAGTTAAAAGGAGTACCGCTGTGGCATCAACATGCGATATCTGTGGCAAAGGGCCCAGCTTCGGAAACAATGTTTCTCACTCACAGGTTAAGACACGTCGTCGTTGGAATCCAAATATCCAGCGCGTTCGCACACTTGTTGCTGGAACACCAAAGCGTCAAAACGTTTGTACTTCATGCCTGAAGGCAGGAAAAGTAACTCGCTAGTTTTTTCCTAATATTTAATTGAAATGGCGCCAGGTATCTGGCGCTTTTTTCATTTCTGCTCCCAGAACTCCAGAGCCAGCAATTACTTCCCCCACGCAAAATCCATCTAATCCAATTCCAGTTGCCAGAAAGACATGGTCTTCTCCACCCGCAAATATCCATTGCCACACATCGGCATCGTGGCTTTTAGCTAGCTCATTCAAAGTCGCAAATTCTGGGTGCTTGGCTATTAATTTTTGATCAAACTTCAAGGCAACGCCAGATGTCGCAGCTATTTGATCCGCTTGAATAATTAGCGCATCGCTAACATCGCACATCGAATGTGCTTTGCCATTTGAATACTGAATCGCTGCGACATAATCAACTGTTGGTGCGCAGTATTCGGAAACTGCATGAATAGCAAGATCATCATCTAGTTCCTCTTCAATTAATGAAAGCCCAGCCGCCGACCATCCTGGCAGGGAAGAAATATAAATAGAGTCTCCGACCTGAGCGCCCGAGCGAGTAATCGGATTATCAACTTCCCCAATTGATGTAATCGAAATGACTATGCATGGCCCCTTAGCCAAATCACCACCAACAACAAATGCGCCACAACTTTTTGCCTCATGTGCAATACCTTCTGCAAGTTCTTCAATCCATTCCATAGTTTCATCGCCGGTAAGGGTTACTGCAGCAACAAGGTATTTAGGAGAACCACCCATGGCGTACACATCTGCCAAGTTTGCAGCGGTTATCTTGCGGCCAATATCAAATGCGCTGCTCCATGTGGTTGAAAAATGAGTACCTTCAACGGCCATGTCAGTTGTGATTACGGTTCGTTCAGTTGTTTCAACTACCGCTGCATCATCACCGATTCCTATTTCGACCCCACGATGAGTAGCCCCAAATATGCGCGCCAATGCAGAAATTACGCCCGCCTCATCGAAGTTCATACCGCCTAGCCTAATCGACTAGAGAGTTAGCGCCCTTCTGCGGTAGCGTTTGAGCCTCAACCAGAAAGGACCTCTCATGTCAGTACAAGCTTTCATTCTGATTCAAACTGAAGTTGGCAAGGCATCAGGAGTTGCAGATGCAGTTGCAAAGATCCCTGGCGTAACACTGGCTGAAGGTGTCACTGGTCCTTACGATGTAATCATGCGTGCAGAAGCTTCAAGCATGGAAGATTTTGGACGACTAGTACTTTCAAAGGTGCAGGGCGTGCCTGGTATTACTCGCACATTGACCTGTCCCGTAACTCACCTCGGCTAAAGCCGAAAACTTAAGAAGACAGCGCAGTATCTATAAGCGCTGAAATCAATTCTGTATACGTTACGCCCGAAGCCTGCCACAATTTTGGGTAAACCGAAGTTCCCGTAAATCCAGGCATTGTGTTGACTTCATTAATAATTATTTCGCCATCTTTCGTATAAAAAAAGTCACACCGTGCTAGACCAGAACATCCCAACACATGAAATGCTGCAACAGCAAGGCGCCTAATTTCATCTGCATCTACCTCTGGAATATCAGCAGGAATTTTTACAGTGGTGGCATCATCTAGATACTTCGCTTCAAAATCATAGAATTCAAATTTCGGATTGACGATAATTTCGCCAACAATTGATGCCTCAACCATTCCATCTCGCTCTAAAACTGCGCATTCAATTTCACGGCCAACAATGGCAGTTTCTATCAAGACTTTAGAGTCATAATGCAACGCATCCGTGATAGCTGATTCCAAATCTGCGGAACTTTTTACTTTATGAGTTCCGCGGCTTGAGCCACCGCTTGAAGGTTTTACAAATACTGGATACTCAAGTGAGTCGACGGCGTTGTGCCAATCCTGCGCGCTAACTGCAACCCCATCTACAACCCTCATCCCACTAGATGCAAAAAGTAGTTTTGCAACCGCCTTATCCATCGCTTGGGCTGATGCACTGACACCGCTGCCAACATAAGCAAGTTCAGCTTCATCTAATAGGTGCTGGATCTGTCCATCTTCACCGAATTCTCCATGTAGCACCGGGAAAACGCAGTCAACATCTAGCAGCTGTCCATTGATTGAAAATCCTGACTCGCTCAATTCTATGTGCTGTCCATTGTCTTCAATGACAGGCATCTTCTTATCGACTATCCCTAATTGATAATCAACAGGTAAAGAAACCCAAACCCCTGACTTAGTTATTCCTATTAATAAAGGCTCGAATCGTTGTGTATCCAAACCCTTAAGGACTCCCCCTGCCGATACACAAGAAACCTCGTGCTCGCTGCTGGGACCACCGCAAATAATTGCGATTGTTTGCTTACTCACCGAATAAAGTTTTCAGCTTTAGTAGTTATCTCCATCAATCGA
>JBILJK010000039.1:0-8099 GCA_044377285.1 Candidatus Planktophila sp. | reverse complement strand
TTGCACTGGCAACTATTGCTCCTTTGCCTTTTGCAATCGTGTTACCGGGTCAAGCACAAAACATATTTAAAGATGTAATCACAATCAAAGATCTTGAAAATTACCCAGCAACTGGTCGAATTGATTTGATGTCGATTCGCGTTACCAATCCGGATACATGGATATTTGGGCCTGAACTCATTTACTCATGGATCGATTCAGAACGCGCCGTCTATCCAAAATCTGCAATCTATCCACCAGGTACAAGTGCTAAAGAAGAAAGCAAGCAAGCAAAGGCTGACATGGTTGGCTCGCAAGATAAGGCGATTACAGCAGCCATTAATTACTTGCAATCACATAGTGAAATTATGGGACCCGTCGACACCGATGCGAAAACATTGGTTGCTCCTGCTTCGGTTATTGCACAACGTCGAGCAGATGCACTGGATGCGCAGAAGATTAAATTTAAAGTATCTAAAACTGGTGGACCCAGTGGTGGACTTGTGTTTTCAATTGGGCTTGTTGAGTTATTGACCGAAATAGATTTCATGCAGGGGCGTCATATTGCAGGTACTGGAACTATCACTGATCGCGGCGTCGTTGGACCCATTGGTGGAATTAATGAGAAAATTCTTTCAGCCAAAAAGGTTGGAGCAACTATCTTCTTTGCACCAGTTGGAAACGCAGAAGAGATTGCCAACACCCCCGAAGGAATTAAGGTCATAACTGTTGCCACCTTGGCCCAGGCTATTTCTTACCTCGAACGCACCCGCAAATAATTCGCACCTATCAAGCCCCACAAGAAACCTTCACAATTTCTGAGAGTTGATCAGGCCTTCTACGCCCACCATCACAGCCTCCACGGATGATGGGGTTGAAAAGCGAACAATTGAATTGGTAGCCCTATTCCCCTTGCGATAGTTTTGCCCCATGACCAATAACCCACAGTTCCAACGCCCAGCTTTTAAAACCCGTGGACGCAAGAGCCCACTCACTCTAACTTTCGGAATTCTTGTAGTCATTGGAGTGCTCTTTACTGCTCTCAGCGGTTTTTACGCAGACTGGTTGTGGTTTAAATCCGTAGATTTCACAAGTACGTGGTCAACCATTCTTGGTACAAAGGTCTTGCTATTTGTTGTGACAGGTTTATTGACCTCGTCAATTGTTTTAGCAAATGTGTGGATTGCATACAAGCGACGTCCACTCTATGTTCCAATGACAGTCGAGGCCGACAATCTTGAACGCTATCGTTCACAAGTTGAGCCAATTCGTCGTGGTTTATTTATCGGTGGATTTGTCGCACTGTTTTATTTTGCAGGAACATCAGGGTCAACTTTGTGGAGCTCATGGTTACTTTTTAAGAACTCAACAGATTTCGGTGTGAAAGATCCACAGTTCAATATGGACATTTCATTCTTTGCCTTCCGCCTTCCATTCTGGCAAACACTCATTGGTTGGGGAATTTCAACTTTGGTTCTGGCGGTTATTGCCTCAGTGGCGGTCCACTATTTGTATGGCGGAATTCGCTTACAGGTGCAAGAGGACAGAACTACTGTTGCCGCGCGCCTGCAGCTTTCAGTTTTGCTAGGCACCGTAGTTCTACTCAAGGCGGTTGCTTACTGGTTTGATCGATACGCATTAGCACTGAAAGAAAGCAAGATCATTACAGGTCTCACATTTACCGATGTCAATGCAGTGCTACCAGCTAAGGCGATCCTTGCCGGAATCGCAGTTGTCTGTGCGCTCTTGTTCTTTGCAAATATCGTTCGTCGCTCGTGGGTTCTGCCTGCAGCAGGGACCGCTCTGCTTGTTGTCTCATCTGTACTAATCGCAGGTCTGTACCCAGCAGCAATTCAAAACTTTCAAGTTAAACCAAGCGAATCATCAAAGGAAGCACCATTTATTCAGCGCAACATCGAATCGACTCGCGCTGCATACGGCCTTGAAGATGTGACAGTTACTGATTATCAGGCGACCCTTTCAACATCTAGTGGCCAGCTTGCAAATGATGCGGCAACTATTGCAAATATTCGTTTGATGGATCCAAATGTTCTCTCATCCACATTCACACAGCTTCAGCAGATTCGCCCGTATTACAGCTTCCCTGAATCATTAGACGTCGATCGCTACACAGTAAAGGGTGTTAAGCGCGATGTGGTTGTTGCGGTTCGCGAATTGAATATCAATGGAAATCCATCTCGAAACTGGATCAACGACCACCTTGTATACACACACGGTTTCGGTTTTGTTGCAGCATACGGAAATGAGCGAGATGCTGATGGAAAGCCATCATTTACTGTCGGAGATCTTCCACCAACAGGAACGCTTGGAAAATTTGAACCACGCGTTTACTTTGGTGAGAATGTTCCTGATTATTCAATTATTGGTGGAGTAAAGACTGACACCCCTGTCGAATTTGATTATCCAGATGACACTTCTGCAAATGGCCAAAAGAACTACACCTACTCTGGTTCAGGTGGCGTTCCAGTTGGATCATTGCTCAACAAGCTTGTCTTTGCTCTGAAGTACCAAGAGCAGCGCATTCTTCTTTCTTCATTAATCAACAAGGATTCCAAGATTCTCTTTGAACGAAATCCACGCGATCGCGTTTCAAAGGTTGCTCCATGGTTGACCCTTGATGGAGATCCATATCCTGCCCTTGTAGATGGCAAGATTTTGTGGATTGTTGATGGTTACACAACAAGTGCTGGCTACCCATATTCACGCCAAACGACACTATCTAATGCAACCGCTGACGCACTTACAAATAATTCAACATCGATTGCTGCACAGAGCAACAGAACAGTTAATTACATTCGTAACTCTGTAAAAGCAACTGTCGATGCCTACAACGGAACAGTGACCTTGTACCAATGGGATGAAAAGGATCCCGTCCTAAAGACCTGGTCTAAGGCATTTCCTGGTGCAATTACTCCAAAGAGTGAAATATCAAAGGATTTAATGGACCATATTCGTTATCCCGAGGATATGTTTAGAGTCCAGCGCGATATTTTGAGTTCGTATCACGTAAAGACTGCAGCAGCCTTCTATGGTGGACAAGATTTCTGGCGTGTGCCACGTGATCCATCAACATTTGGTGGTGGCGCATCTGCTCAGCCTCCTTACTACTTAACATTACAAATGCCAGGAGCTAAAACTCCTTCCTTCTCACTAACAACTCCGTTTGTTCCTCGCGGAGGACGTGAAAACCTTTCTGCATTTGCAGTAGTGAATTCAGATCCAGGTCCAGATTACGGAAAGATCACTGTGCTACAACTGCCACGTAATACAAACATTGCAGGGCCGTCACAAGTTGCTTCTAACTTTGAAGCAAAACCTGAGGTTGCAAACTCGCTATCACTTCTGCGACGTGGTGGATCTGATGTTGTACTTGGTAATTTGTTGACACTACCTGTTGGTGGAGGATTGCTATATGTACAGCCTGTTTATGTAAAAGCAACCTCAAATACTTCTGCATATCCGTTGCTCCAAAAGGTACTTGTTTCCTTCGGAGATCAAATTGGTTATGACGACACACTTAAGGGAGCGCTAGATCAAGTATTTGGTGGTAACTCTGGAACTAATGCCGGAAACACAACAACTAACGGCGCTACTGGAACAACCACAAATTCTTCTCTTGCAAACTCACTTGCTAGTGCAAAGAAGGCTTATGCCGATGGATTAGCCGCTCTTGCAAAGGGAGACTTTGTTGAATATGACAAGGCTCAAAAGCGATTGAAGTCCGCACTTGATGCTGCAATTAATGCACAAAGTAAAAAGTAATGATGTGAAGCATTAAATAGTTAATGCGTCAGATAAAGGCCAAGTTCATGCGGATAATCGCAAGGATTTGGTCTTTATCTATTGGTACGCATAAGATTGCATCACCGACGCGGGGTGGAGCAGCTCGGTAGCTCGCTGGGCTCATAACCCAGAGGTCGTAGGTTCAAATCCTGCCCCCGCTACTAAATAGCACAAAGGCCCTTTTACGAGGGCCTTTGTGCTTTGCCTTACCTTTTATTTACTTGATGCGAAGTGAGTTAGTAACAACTAAGACGCTGCTCGCCGCCATGGCAGCAGCCGCATACAACGGCGACAACAAACCTGCCGCAGCGATTGGTATACCAATTACGTTGTAAACAAAGGCCCATCCCATGTTCAAGCGAATGATCTTTAGCGTCTTCTTTGAAAGCTTCAGCGCTGAAATAACACTGCCAAGTCCTGTATTCATCAAGGTTATGTCAGCGCTATTAATCGCAGTATCTGTGCCGGTGCCCATAGCCATTGAAAGATCTGCAGCAGTTAGGGCTGCAGCATCATTGATACCATCGCCGATCATTAACACGGTGTGACCTTCACTTTTCATGCGTTCAACAATTTCAAGTTTTGTTTCTGGCAAGGCATGTGAAACAACATGTGCTGCATCGATTCCAACAGTTGTTGCAACGGTTGCTGCTACCTCACTGCTATCCCCTGTTACGAGCCAAGGAGTAATTCCCATCTCTCGAAGCGCAGCAACGGTTGAGGCAGCATCGGATTTCAGTTGATCTCCAATAGCAAAGACAGCAACTGCAACGCCATCCCATGCAAGAACTGCCAGAGTTAATCCGGCAGACTGCCCACGTTCAATCGCAGATTTAATCTCTGCATGGAACTCGGTAGAGCTATGAGCAACTGCAGCAGGTGAACCAATCAGCACAACTGGTGATTGTCCGCCGATTGAAACACGTCCTGCTGCTCCTGAACCTGGTGTAACAGCAAAATCAGAGACAGCAAATGTTGACCGGGATCCAACTGCAGGTGTTTGTGGTGCGTTGGCTAATGCGTACTTTGTAATTGATAGTGCAATTGGGTGATTATTCTGCGATTCAATCGCACCAGCCGATGCAAGTATGTTGTCAGCGGTCACGATCTCTGCAAAGGAACGTCCAAGAACCGCACCAGCGGCGGTAGAAATGGTTGCTTCCTGAACAAGCATTACCCCTTCAGTAAGTGTTCCTGTCTTATCAAATAAAACTACATCGACGTTGCGGGCAACTTCTAACACTCGAGGCTCGCGCAGAACAATGCCACGTGCTGCGCCGCGACCAGATGCAACAAGCAAGGCGACAGGTGTGGCCAAACCAAGTGCACACGGGCAGGCGATTACTAAAACAGTAATTGCGATTGAAATAGATTTAGTAAGTGTTGAACCGGTGAAGTACCAACCTGCAAAGGTTCCGATTGCAAGCACGGTAACAATAGGAACAAAGACAGCGCTAATGCGATCTGCAAGGCGCTGGATTGGAGCTTTGGTTCCTTGAGCACTAATTACCATTGCAGTGATTCGAGCAAGCTCGGTATCGCTACCAACTCGAGTCGCACGGACAATCAAACGACCATTGTGATTTATTGATGCACCAATTACTGCAGATCCTGGATGAACATCAACCGGCTTTGTTTCACCAGTCAACATTGAGTTATCTACAGCTGATTCACCTTTAACAACGATTCCATCTGTTGCGATGCGATCTCCTGGGCGAACTTCAAACTCATCACCAATTTGCAACTGTTCGATCGGAACAATTAGCGGGAATCCCCCGCGAACAATTGTTACCTCTTTACTGCCGAGAGCCAATAAAGATGTCAGAGCGCTGCTTGCCTTTGCTTTTGCACGTGTTTCTAAATAGCGTCCTAAAATTACAAAGAAAATAACACCAGCTGCAACCTCGGTATAGACATCACCAGCGCCTGTTGAGTTGGCATAAATTGACCAACCAAATGCAGCTAATGAACCCATGGAAATTAGGTTGTCCATAGTTGGGTGCATGATGTTTCTGAAGGCAGCTTTATGAATTGGATATGCAACTAGCAACACAACCGGAGCGCTGAGCGCGATGACGACCCACGCAGTTGCTGAATACAAAGGATGAGGCAACCCAAAATTGTCCAAAATCTGATGAACCCACATATCAACCTGGTGATGCCAACTCATGATCATTGAGATTGCAACGGCAGGTACGGCGAAGATAAATGCAAAGAAGAAAGCGCGAGCAGATTTCTTGCTATGCAGAGTTACAGATTGCGCATCTACTAATAACGTTGCTGAATACCCTGCTTTTTCGACTATCTTGATTAAGTCCTTAGGGCTGATATCTGCCGGTGCCAAAATGTGAGCTGTCTCTGTAGCAAAGTTAATCGTCGCACTGACGCCTTCAACCTTATTAAGGGCTTTTTCAACAGAGTTAACACATGAAGAACAGGTCATCCCTTGAATAGACAGCGTCACTGGCTCAAGTAGTTGGCTCATCGTCGACCTCTTCCTGTACTTACTCTCATTGATTCTTAGGGGTTAAGCCCGTTGATTACTGCGTTGTGCAGCAATCCGTTGGTTGAAACTCCGCTTCCACCAAAAGGCCCATTATGGCCGGCTGTATCTGTAAATGTGCCACCTGCTTCACGAACAATGATGTCAAGTGCTGCCATGTCCCACAGTGCAAGAGATGGCTCTATTGCAACATCTACAGCACCTTCTGCAACCAACATATGTGACCAAAAGTCACCAATGCCACGTGTGCGCCAGGCGTTAGCAAGCATTTTCTGGAAAGGTTCTAGACGATCTCCCCAGCCAACAAAATCTGAATAAGAAATAGATGCGTCACTAAGAGATGCGACTTTAGATACTGAAATCTTTTTCTCATCAAATGAATGTGCATCGGAAAACCCATCATCCGATAAATCGCTGATAGCAGAATCTGAATTACCACCATTAAATCGAACAAATGCACCATGGTCTTTTGCTGCAGACCAACGACGAGCAAGAGCAGGTGCGCTAGCAATTCCAACTACTACCTCTTCGTTGCCAGATGAATCAATGTGTACAAGTGCGATCAAAGTTGCCCAAGTTGGAACTCCGCGCATAAAGTTTTTAGTTCCATCGATGGGATCAATTACCCAATAACGACCAGATGTACCTTTATCGCTGCCAAACTCTTCACCCACTAATCCATCTGTGTGGCGATGTGTTGCTAATGCTTCACGGATTGCGGTTTCAACTGCGCGATCGGCATCTGTTACGGGGGTGTTATCGGGTTTGGTAGTGATAACTAAATCTTGGGCCTGATAACGATCCAGGCTAATTGCATCTGCTAAGTCAGCTAACGCATGTGCGAGTGCTAGATCATCAAGCAGGTCAATTGAATTCAGATCAGCGCTCATAATGAAGCAAGTCTATTGTGTTGTTCTTGATAGCCCTGCCGCGCGGCATGTGAGGCCGGATAAAAGGTGAGATTAATCCTCTATGGCAGGTGCTGGGGAATCCTTCACTGCTAACAATGATCGAAGGCTTGCTAGACGTGCAGTTCGGTGAGGATTTGCTACCCCGTCAGGGCTGGCCCAGGCATCTAATGAACATGAGCTTTCAGAGTGAGAGCAGTTGGATAGGCAGTTAGCCGCTACTTCAGATAAATCACTAAATGCATCAACAATTCGTTGGTTATCAATGTGACTTAAACCAAATGCACGGATTCCAGGGGTATCAATAATCCAACCATCGCTGTCAACAAGTGGCAAAGCAATTGCGCTAGATGAAGTGTGTCGGCCTCGACCTGTTGCTTCATTGACATCACCTGTAACACGATCTGCTTCTGGTACTAATGCATTTATGAGTGTTGATTTACCAACACCAGAATGTCCAACCAGAACAGATATCTTGCCTTCCAGAACTTGGTGCAACTTTTCTAAATCTTTGGCGCGTGATTCACTTTTTATAGCGGTGTGAATAATTTCAACATCCAGCTCTGCATACTCAGCAAGAAATGGTGGAACTTCGCTGATATCTGTTTTGGTGACAACTATCTTTGGAACAATTCCCTCAGTAAAGGCTGAGACTAGGAAGCGATCGATTAGGCCACGACGTGGCTCTGGGTTTGCAGCGGCTACCACAATTACTAGCTGATCAATATTTGCAACGATTGTGCGTTCTACTTGCGCCGCATCATCAACTGTGCGACTTAGTGAATTGCGACGATCTTGGACCGCGACTATCCGTGCAAGTGATCCTTCTGATCCGGTTACATCACCAACGATAGAAACATTGTCACCTGTTACAACTGACTTTGGCCCTAGTTCGCGTGCGCGCA
>JBILJK010000003.1:0-29768 GCA_044377285.1 Candidatus Planktophila sp. | reverse complement strand
CTAACGATAAGTTCCAGAGCTCTTTGCCTGTTGAATCAATAGCCCTGGCATATGCTTTAGAAGCTTTGGTGCCGTAGACAATTATTGATTTTCCACTTACAACAGCGCCACTTACTTCTTCAGGTGTACCTATTGACGTTAAGAACTGTAATGGTTTTACACTGACCTTCTTAGGTGCGGCATGTGAGACTGGAGCAATCACTAGTGAAACAAGTACAACAAAAGCTACAAAGCGTTTCACGCTAATTCCTGCGAACGATCGCGAGCCGCCTTCATTGCAGTGGCAACAATTGAGTTGAGATCGCTTGAAGCAAATGAAGTGAGCGCGGCGGCGGTTGTCCCATTAGGGCTAGTAACATTTTCACGTAAAGTGGTTGGGCTCTTTCCAGATTCATCTAATAACTGTGCAGCACCAACAATTGTCTGAATAGTTAAGGTCGTCGCATCAGATTCGCTGAGGCCAAGATCTCTTGCTCCGGCAACCATAGCTTCCACAAATGCGAAAAAGTATGCTGGCCCAGATCCACTCGTCGCAGTAACTGCATCCTGTAAATCCTCGGTTACTTCAATCACTTTTCCGGTGGCGGACAAAAACCCAAACACAAATTGCTTTTGTGCATCTGTGACGCCTACACCCATTGATGCTGCAGCCATTCCGGCACCTACCAATGTTGGTGTATTTGGCATAACCCGAACAACAGAATTGCCAGTTCCTAATCCATTAGTGATAAATGAGATTGTCTTGCCAGCAGCAAAAGTGATTACAACTGCAGATGGGTTAATCGTTCCCTTGATTTCTTCAAGCACTCCAGCCATATCCTGAGGCTTAACGACCAATAACAGAGCATCTGCAGCTGCCACATTGGCTGCCAATGGTGCTTGTCTGATTGAATACTTTGCAATCAGCTCTGCGCTTCGATCTTCACGCTTTTCTGAAATCGTGATCAACTCTGGATTAACACCAGATGAAATCAATGCAGCGATCAAGGCCTCACCCATTATGCCGGCGCCAACAACTGCAACCTGTGATTGCTGATTCATGTATCAAGCCTACCTGTTATGCCTGTAGGCTCTGCGACTATGTCTGAAGTTAAAGCTGGATTTGCGCGTGATTGGGTTGAATTTTTTGACCCAAATGATGCTGAAACTATTTTCAAGTGCGACCTCACATGGTTAACCTCCTATTGGACATGTATTTACGGCGATGGCTGCCAAGGTGTTTTTAAAAGTCAACCATTTTCTGGATGTTGCACAGAAGGTGCGATGTACACAGATAAGGCTGATGAAGAGCGCACAATTAAAGCTGCTGCTTATCTAACTCCTGAGATGTGGCAGTTCTATAACGAAGCTCGCCCGAAGAAGCCCGGCGGAGATTTGCGAATTTCAGAAAAAGACGAAGATGGCGAACGCAAAACTCGCCGTGTAGATGATGGATGTATTTTCTTAAATCGCAAGGGTTACGAAGCTGAAGGTTTCACTGGTTCATTTGGTTGCGTGCTTCACCATGTTGCACAACGCGATGGAAAGCACTTTGCAGATACAAAGCCTGATGTGTGTTGGCAGTTGCCGTTGCGCCGTAGCTTTGAAACTCGCGAATACGGCGAGCGCGAATATTCAGTGACAGTAATCGGCGAATACGAACGCCTTGCCTGGGGCGATGGCGGCGAAGATTTTGATTGGTACTGCACAAGTAACAGCGATGCTCATGTTGGAACAGAGCCTGTGTATGTCTCTAACAAGTACGAGCTTGAACTTCTGATGGGTAAGGACGCCTATAACGAATTAGCGCGCCTATGTGATGTCCGCATGCAACATATCCGTGACTCTGCCGCCCGCAACCTTCCACTGTTCATCATTCAGCATCCAGCAACATTGGCTGCCCAGAAGAAATAGTCAGCCCCTTGTCATAGGGTTACCTCATGGCCAAGGTTGAAAAAGATCCATTCCGCTGCACCGAATGCGGTTGGACATCCCAAAAATGGGTTGGTCGCTGCGGTGAATGCCAGGCATGGGGCGTTGTCGAAGAAATTGCTGCGCCTAAGAAACTGTCGTTGGTTGCAGGAAATGTAACCGCTAAAGCAACTCCTATTGGTGATGTTGATTTATCTGCAGCTCATGCACGCCCAACAGGTGTTTCTGAACTTGATCGCGTTCTTGGTGGTGGCCTAGTACCAGGAGCTGCAATCTTGTTAGCGGGTGAGCCCGGCGTTGGTAAATCCACATTGCTGCTTTCAGTTGCTGCGCAATCTGCAGCAAAAGGTATCTCTGCACTGTATATAAGTGGTGAAGAATCTGCCTCTCAAGTGCGACTTCGCGCAGAGCGCATCAATGCAATCGACCCACAATTATTCCTTGCCTCCGAAACAGATCTAGGTGCGGTCATTGCACACATCGATTCTGTTAAACCACAATTGCTAATCATTGACTCGGTACAAACTATCGGCAGCTCTGCAGCAGATGGCGCACCTGGTGGAGTTACACAGGTTCGAGAAGTTGCTGGTGCACTAATCCGTATCTGTAAAGATCGTGACATTACTTTGTTATTAGTTGGACATGTAACTAAAGATGGATCAATCGCCGGTCCTCGATTGCTAGAACACATCGTTGATGTTGTTTTGCAGTTTGAAGGCGAACGTCATTCACGTTTGCGCTTAATCCGCGCAATCAAAAACCGCTTTGGTGCATCAGATGAAGTTGGTTGCTTTGACTTAAGTGATACCGGAATCGAGTCCGTGTTAGATCCAACTGGTTTGTTTACATCACGCCATGCAGAACCTGTGCCAGGAACGTGTGTCACGGTAACTCTCGAGGGTCGCCGGCCATTACTCGCAGAGATTCAAGCCCTTGTATCTGCCGGGCGTGAAAATGATTACGGAAATGCACGTCGAGTAGTTTCTGGTCTGGACTCTGCCCGTACATCTATGACACTTGCTGTCTTAGAACTCCGTGCACATGTGCGTGTGGGTGGTCGTGATGTGTATGCAGCAACAGTTGGCGGCATGAAAATGACCGAGCCAGCAGCAGATTTAGCCCTTGCTTTAGCGGTTGCATCTGCTGCAAAAGGCCTTGCTCTGCCTTCAGATCTCGTAGCAATCGGTGAAGTTGGTTTAGCTGGTGAAATTCGAAAAGTCAGCGGTGTTAACCGCAGATTGCAAGAGGCATATCGTCTCGGTTTTAAGCGCGCACTTGTTCCTACGGGATCAGATACAAAGATTGATGGCATGGAGATCGTTGAAGTTTCACGCCTCGATGCCGCTCTAAAACGGGTAAAAATCTCCGGCGAATGAGTTCGTTAGAAAAACCAATTCTTACCTGGTTTAAAAAGAACAAAAGAGATTTACCGTGGCGTGACACATCACCATGGGGCGTAATGGTGAGCGAATATATGTTGCAACAAACCCCAGTTAGCCGTGTTCTTCCTAAGTGGGATGAATGGATGCAACGGTGGCCGACTCCTAAAGATTTAGCACAGGCAACACCTGCGCAAGTAATTACTGCATGGGGTCGACTTGGCTATCCACGTCGCGCACTTCGACTACATGCCGCGGCTGAAATCATCGCGGAAGATTTCAATAACATAGTGCCCGAAGATCAAGAAACCCTTCAGTTGCTACCTGGCATCGGTGAGTACACCGCTGCAGCTATTGCAGCCTTTGCCTTTGAACAAAGATCACTTGTTATGGATGTAAACATTCGCAGGTTATTAGTACGCGCAATAGATGGCGAAGAACACCCAAAACCTGCACCGACCGCTCGAGAAAAAGCACGCCGCCTGGAAATATTGCCAACTAAGAACGCACATATCTGGGCTGCTGCGACGATGGAACTTGGCGCGCTTGTTTGTACATCAAAAAACCCTGCTTGTGAGCTGTGTCCAATAATTAGCCAATGTCAATGGCGTAAAAATGGTTATCCAAAAACTGATCTTGTTCGTAAATCACAAGATTGGCATGGAACTGATCGCAAATGCCGCGGCACAATTGTTCAAGCACTCCGCGAAAACGAGTCCTTAACTGAATCAGCAATAAAAAAGTTATGGCCTGAAGAATCACAGGTCGAAAAAGCCCTTAAAACACTGCTCGTAGACCAATTAATTCAAGCACTTCCGCGTAAGCGTTATAGACTTCCACAGTGATCCGTTACGCAACCAAAGCAGATGCACCGCGCATACATCAATTGATTAAAGATCTTGCTGAGTATGAGAAAGCACCACTAGAGGCAAAAGCGACGATCGAACAAATAGAAGAGACAATCTTCGGGGAAAATCCAGTTGCCTACTGCCATGTTGCAGAAGATAACGGCCTTGTAGTGGGAATCTCTATTTGGTTCCTCAACTACTCAACGTGGGTTGGCAAGCCTGGCATCTACCTTGAGGATCTTTATGTTGATCCCGCATATCGCGGCAAAGGTTATGGGTTAGCTTTCCTTAAAGAACTGGGAAAGATTTGCGTTGAACGCGACTACGAAAGATTGCAGTGGTGGGTGCTTGATTGGAACCAACCAAGCATCGACTTCTACGCATCCTTAGGCGCAGTGCCCATGGATGAATGGACTGTATATCGCGTTAGCGGAGATGCACTTAAAAAACTAGGAAGTTAATTAAGCAGTAGGAGCTTCAGCAAGATCTTCAGGAGAATCAGGTGTTGCCACCTTTGGTGCTCCTGCAAATGTGAAGACAGCTTCAGCGCCGACTCCCTCAACATCTACAACGATGATCTCGCCAGCCTTTAGCTCGCCAAACAAGATTCGCTCTGACAATCCATCTTCGATCTCACGTTGAATAACACGACGCAATGGACGTGCACCAAGCAATGGATCGTAACCACGCTCTGCAAGAAGATCCTTTGCAGCTGGTGTGAGTTCGATGCCCATGTCCTTTACCTGCAAACGATCATCAAGGTTCTTAAGCATTAAATCAACGATCTGAATGATTTGAGGCTTAGTCAACTGGTGGAAGACGATGATGTCATCAATACGGTTAAGGAATTCGGGGCGGAAGTGTGACTTAAGTTCATCACTTACCTTGCCCTTCATGCGCTCGTAATTAGTTATATCGTCATCACTGTTCGCAAAGCCAAGCCCGAGTGACTTAGAGATGTCACGGGTGCCAAGGTTTGTTGTCATGATGATGACAGTGTTCTTGAAGTCAACTGTGCGACCTTGTGAATCTGTTAGGCGACCATCTTCTAGAACCTGTAGAAGTGAGTTGAAAATATCTGGGTGTGCCTTTTCGATTTCATCGAAGAGAACAACTGAGAATGGACGGCGGCGAACCTTTTCTGTCAGCTGTCCACCTTCGTCATATCCAACATACCCTGGAGGTGCACCGAATAAACGTGAAGCGGTGTGACGCTCTGAGTACTCAGACATATCAAGTTGAATCAATGCATCTTGATCGCCAAACAAGAATGAAGCAAGTGTGCGAGAAAGTTCTGTCTTACCAACACCTGAAGGACCAGCAAAGATAAATGATCCACCAGGACGACGTGGGTCCTTGAGGCCTGCACGTGTGCGGCGAATTGCTTGTGACAACGCCTTGATCGCTTGATCTTGTCCGATAACACGGTTGTGCAATTCGTCTTCCATGCGAAGCAGACGTGCTGTCTCTTCTTCAGTTAACTTAAAGACTGGAATTCCAGTTGATGCAGATAGAACCTGAGCGATGAGTTCTTCATCAACTTCAGTTACCTTATCTAGATCAGTTGCCTTCCAATTCTTTTCAGCATCCTGCTTTTCGGTGATGAGAGTTTTTTCGTTATCACGCAAAGTCGCTGCTAGTTCAAAATCTTGACCATCAATTGCAGACTCTTTTTCCTTGCGTGCATTTGCGATTTTTTCATCAAATTCGCGAAGTTCGGCAGGTGCGGTCATACGCTTGATGCGAAGACGTGAACCTGCTTCATCAATTAGGTCAATTGCCTTGTCTGGCAAGAAACGATCTGAAACATATCGATCAGCAAGGTTTGCAGCAGCTGCAAGTGCGCCATCTGTAATTGAAACACGGTGATGTGTTTCGTAGCGATCGCGAAGACCCTTCAAGATCTCAATTGTGTGCGCCACAGAAGGCTCTTTGACCTGAATTGGCTGGAAGCGGCGCTCTAGAGCTGCATCCTTTTCAACATGCTTGCGGTACTCATCAAGAGTTGTTGCACCAATTGTCTGTAGCTCACCACGTGCAAGCATTGGCTTCAAGATGCTTGCCGCATCAATCGCACCTTCTGCAGCGCCAGCGCCAACAAGTGTGTGGATTTCATCAATGAAAAGAATGATGTCACCGCGAGATTTGATTTCTTTAAGAACCTTCTTTAAGCGCTCTTCGAAATCTCCACGGTAGCGACTACCTGCAACAAGTGCGCCTAGATCTAGTGAGTACAGCTGCTTATCTTTCAAGGTTTCTGGAACATCATTTTTAAAGATTGCTTGTGCAAGACCTTCGACAACTGCTGTCTTACCAACACCTGGTTCGCCAATTAGAACTGGATTGTTTTTTGTGCGACGTGAAAGAACTTGCATCACGCGTTCAATTTCAGTCTCGCGACCAATAACAGGATCAAGCTTTCCTTCGCGGGCAGCTTGTGTCAGATTGCGACCAAATTGATCAAGCACCAAAGATGTTGATGGCGTTCCTTCTGCGGGTCCACCAGTTTGCACAGCTTCTTTTCCTTGGTAACCAGAAAGAAGTTGAATAACTTGTTGGCGAACACGGTTGAGATCTGCGCCAAGCTTTACAAGAACTTGTGCAGCCACGCCTTCGCCTTCGCGAATTAGACCAAGAAGAATATGTTCGGTACCAATGTAGTTGTGACCTAACTGCAACGCTTCACGAAGTGAAAGTTCTAGAACTTTTTTCGCACGCGGAGTAAATGGAATGTGACCACTTGGTGCTTGCTGACCCTGTCCAATGATTTCTTCAACTTGTGCGCGAACGCCTTCGAGTGAGATGCCTAATGATTCAAGCCCTTTAGCTGCAACGCCTTCACCTTCGTGGATTAATCCCAAGAGGATGTGCTCTGTGCCGATGTAGTTGTGATTGAGCATGCGTGCTTCTTCTTGGGCCAACACAACAACTCGGCGGGCTCGGTCTGTAAAGCGCTCAAACATGGGCGGTGCTCCTTTGGGTCGATCTTCGGTTAAGCCTAATACCTGTGGGGCTACGCTCGCGAGGTGGATTGGATCTAGGTTGTACAACCCCAAATGTGGCGGGGTTATGCTGAAATCGGACTAAATCTAGGCGGCTATAGCTTTTTGAGCATTCGGATATTTCCCAGGGTATTGGGCTTTACCGATTCAAGATCAAGGAATTCGGCTACGCCGGCATCATAAGAACGCAAAAGCTCTTTGTAGACCTCTGGCTCGACTGGAGTTCCTTCGATAACTTCAAAGCCATGACGCCCGAAGAACTCTGTTTCAAAGGTCAAACAAAAGATCCGGTCAACACCTATGTCTCGTGCACGAGCAATGATTGATTCAAGAATTTGGTGACCAACGCCTTTACCACGAAGCTTTTCTGAAACTGCAACTGTGCGAACCTCTGCAAGGTCTTCCCACAAAATGTGCAATGCACCGCAGCCAACAACTTCATTACCTTCTACGGCAACAGTAAATTCTTGGACACTTTCATACAAAGTTACAGTTTCTTTTGTAAGTAGACGACCTTGTGGTGCATACGAATCAATCAATTGACGTATACCTTTAATATCACTGGTGCGTGCTGGACGAATTTGCATTAATTAATCTACTTCTGGTTTTACAAGTGGGAACAAAATTGTTTCGCGAATTCCAAGTCCGGTTAGCGCCATTAGCAAACGATCTACACCCATTCCCATTCCGCCAGTTGGTGGCATTGCAAACTCCATTGCGCGCAAGAAATCCTCATCAACTTGCATTGCTTCTAAATCGCCCTTTGCGCCAAGTGTTGCCTGCTCAACCAAACGATCACGTTGAACAACAGGATCGATTAATTCAGAATAACCCGTTGCAAGTTCAAAACCATCGATATACAAATCCCACTTTTCAGCAACACCTGGTAATTCACGATGTGCACGTACAAGTGGAGATGTATCAACTGGGAAACCCATAACAAAAGTTGGCTCAACTAGTTCGTGACGGGCAACATGTTCAAAAATTTCTTCAGCAAGTTTTCCTGTGATCCACTTAGGATCAATTTTCATACCTAGCTTTTCAGCAATCTTCTTTAAATCTGCAATCGGGGTAAGAGCTGTAACGGTTTCGCCGACACCGTTAGAAATAGCGTCATATAAGGAGATCTGCTTCCATTTGCCACCTAGGTCAGCCTGACGTCCATCATGATGTGTAACAACATGAGAACCAGCAACCGCCATTGCTGCATTTTGAACAAGTGAACGAGTTAAATCAGCGATAGACATCCAATCGCCATAGGCCATATAGCTTTCAATCATTGCAAACTCAGGTGAGTGGGATGAATCTGCTCCTTCATTACGGAAGTTACGGTTAATTTCAAAGACACGCTCAATACCACCAACAACGCAGCGCTTTAAGAATAACTCTGGAGCAATTCGAAGGTATAGATCCATGTCGTAAGCGTTTGAGAATGACTTGAATGGACGCGCGGCTGCACCACCATGCATTACCTGAAGCATTGGAGTTTCAACTTCGACAAAGTTCGCTTTATCAAATGTGTCTCGAAGTGACTTCATAACAGCTGGACGCATACGAGCATTGCTGCGTGCCTCGGGGCGAACAATTAAATCTACATACCGCATACGAACACGAGTTTCTTCAGACATTGGCTTATGGTCATTTGGCAATGGACGCAATGACTTTGAAGCCAACACAAATGAATTAGCAAGAATAGAAAGTTCGCCACGCTTTGAAGTAATAATCTCACCAGTCACAGAAACAATGTCACCTAAATCAATATCTGACTTCCATGAATCCAGTACTTCTTGACCAACCTTGTCTAGCGACAACATGGCCTGCAATTCGGTTCCGTCACCTTCGCGCAAAGTTGCAAAACACAACTTGCCTGTATCGCGCTTAAAAATAATGCGCCCAGTCAGAGATTCAATATCTCCTGTGGCGACATCGATTTCTAAACCAACATACTTTTCACGAATTTCAATAAGAGATTTCGTGCGGGGCACCGATACTGGGTATGGCTCGATGTTGCGCTCTAATAATGAGGCGCGCTTTTCGCGACGAATCCGGAGCTGCTCAGGCAGATCCTCTTCAATTGGTTCATTAGTGGTGCTCATAGGCTGCGAAGTCTACCGAGTTAGGCATTTCGTTCGTGAATTAGGCGAAGGCCGATCAGGGTTAAATCAGGCTCGTGATGGTCGATTGTTTCTGAAACACCGATTATCAGTGGGGCTAATCCACCAGTTGCAATAACAGTTGGCTTGTCAGAATATGAATCCATAAGTTCGGCGGTGATTCGATCAACTAATCCATCAACTTGGCCGGCAAATCCGTAAATTGTTCCGGATTGCAACGCCTCAACAGTGTTCTTGCCAATTACATTTTTTGGTCTAATTAATTCAACTTTACGAAGCTGAGCCGCGCGAGCTGCTAACGCATCAACTGAGATTTCAATACCTGGAGCTAGCGCCCCACCCAGAAACTCTCCCTTTGGCGAAACAACATCCAAATTAGTCGACGTTCCAAAATCAACCACAATTGCTGGGCCACCATACAAAGTGTGGGCAGCCAATGTATTAACTATCCGATCTGCGCCAATTTCTTTTGGGTTATCAACCAATAGCGGCACACCAGTTTTGATTCCAGGCTCGACAATTGTTACTCGAACATCCGCAAAATAATCAGCGATCATTGTCCGCAATTCGCGCAAAGTCGCAGGAACTGTTGAGCAGACAGCTAAGCCTGACACCTTGTAATCCTCGATCAACGCTCGATATTGCAACCATAATTCATCGGCTGTGCTGCGTGGATCTGTCTTGACTCTCCACGAGTGAACCATTTCCTTGTCATCAAAGATTCCAAGTACGGTATTTGTGTTTCCAACATCAACAGTTAATAACATAGTTATCTCCCCACCATTGGCATGTTATCTATCAATCGAACTCCCTCGACCCATCCAGCAATTATTGCTCGACGGTTTTCTGTACCTTCATCTGCTAATGAAAAATCCTTTTCATCAATGATGGTTGCGTAATCCTTATCAAAACCAGACTCGGTAGAAAGCGTTGTATTTAGAATTTCCTGAGCTATTTCTACTGTTGGGGCAAGCTTTGCTGCTGCTAAAGCCCTATGAATAACCAAAGCGACATTTCTGCCTGACTCACTAAGTCTCAGATTACGAGAAGACATGGCTAAGCCATCAAACTCACGAACTGTTGGAACTGAAATTATCTCAACTTTAGATTTCATTGCCTTAATGATTGTTAACTGTTGAAAATCCTTTTCGCCAAATACTGCTTTGTCCGGCTTTGCAATTGCGCATAGGCGATCGATAACTGTGACAACGCCATCAAAGTGCCCAGGCCGCGAAGAACCTTCATATAGATTTCCTAGCGCTCCAGCACTTAATGTTTTGAATCCTTCTGGATATAGATCTTCGTATTCGGGAAACCAAACCTCGTTTGCACCAGCAATTGTTGCAATTTCAATATCGCGTTCTGGTGATCGTGGGTACTTTTCTAAATCTTCTTTACTCTCAAACTGCAATGGATTCACAAAAATGCTAACGATTACATCTTTATCCAATGTGCGCGCACGTTTAATCAACGCTTGGTGGCCTTTATGCAAGGCGCCCATTGTTGGCACTAATACAGTCATTTCAGTGGCTCCAGTCCTTTCGTGGGGTACCGGGCGAGATATTGGAAAGTTTACCTCTAGGCAGGCAATTGCTCCAAAAGTTCTTTTATCGATCCATGCGTGAGCAAGATTGCATCAGGCTCAATTTCAAACCAAGGCTGCAAAACAAAGCGTCGCTCATGTGCACGTGGATGTGGCAACTGCAATTCATCGGCTTTGCTTAACAATCCACCGTACTGAATAAGGTCTAAATCAATAGTTCGAGGTCCCCAGTGTTCAACTCTTTCGCGGCCTAAGCTCTTTTCGATTCCGTGCAGCAAAGACAAAAGATCCATGGCAGGAAGTTCACTGTCAATAATGCATACGGCATTTGTGTAATCAGGCTGCTCGGGTCCACCAACTGGGGCGGTTGTGTAATAACTAGACACCAACTGAACATCTGTTGCTTCACGTAACAAAGCAATTGCTAGATCCAAATTTTCTTGTGGTTCTCCTAGATTGGCACCAAGTGCAATTACTGCTTTCATCGGACTCTGGTGACGACTACTGCAATATCTTTTAATTGTGCAGCAACTGGTGCTTGGGGTTTGTGTACCGTTACAGTCACAGAAAGTACCTTGATGTGTTGATTCAAAACACGCTCTGCAATTCGAGCAGCCAGCTTTTCAATCAAGTTAACTGGGTTTGTTGTAATTTCTTCTACAACTAAATCTGTAATTTCTGCATAGTTAACCGTGTCTTCAATTGCATCTGACTGTGATGCTGCCTTCAAATCCACCGAAAGTGTTAAGTCAACAAAGAAGTCTTGACCATCTTTGCGTTCTTGTTCAAATAATCCGTGATAACCAAAGCCATGGATGGCTGTCAAAACAATCTGATCGTTCATTTCGTCAGCACCTCCTTATGTGGTTTCACGCTATGAACTCTAACCGCCCACACACCCGTGGTGGCAAGTCGATTAGTTAATTCAATGGTTGCTTGCTCACGTTCATCCGAAGAATCCCCACCTAGAAAACGTTTTCGTGAGCCTCCAACTAATACTGGGTAACCCATCGCAACAAATTTATCTATCGAATCAATGATCTCCCAGTTGTGCTGGGCATCTTTAGCAAAACCCAGGCCAGGATCGATAATTAAATTACCTTGTTTGATGCCTGCGTTTAAAGCAGCATCTATACGCTCTTGTAGCTCTGAAATCACATCAACAACCACATCGTTGTAAATAGCCTTTGAATTCATATCTTTTGATTGCCCGCGCCAGTGCATAGCAATATATGGAAGCTGCAAACGAGCGGCAGTCTGAAGCATCTGTGGGTCTGCCAATCCCCCACTAACATCATTAATTATTGCTGCGCCAGCTTTAACTGCAGCCTCTGCTGTACTGGCACGCATTGTGTCGATGCTTATACGCGCACCATGCTTTGCTAGTTCAGTAATTACCGGAATTGTGCGCTCTATTTCTTCCGCTTCAGTTACGCGATCTGCACCAGGTCTAGTTGATTCACCACCGATATCGATGATGTTCACACCTTCTGCAATCATTTCTAAACCACGCGCGACTGCAGCATCAAAATCATTATGTCGTCCACCATCAGCAAAAGAATCAGGGGTTACATTCAAAATACCCATGATCAACATGAGAATTACGCCTTAGTAATGAGTGAAATTGCTTCTGCGCGCGTTGCAGGATTTGTTAACGCACCACGCACTGCTGATGTAGTAGTTCGAGCCTGGGACTTTTTAACTCCACGCATCGACATGCATAGATGTTCACAATCAATAATCACGATCACGCCTAGTGGATCTAAAATACTTACCATCGCATCTGCGATCTGAGTAGTTAAACGCTCTTGCACTTGTGGACGCTTTGCATACATATCAACCAAACGTGCAAGCTTTGAAAGACCAGTGATCTTTCCGCGCGGGATATATCCGATATGTGCAACACCGTGGAAAGGAGTTAGATGATGTTCGCAGTGTGAAAAAACTTCGATGTCCCGAACGATTACCAACTCTTCATGACCAATATCAAAAGTAGTTGTTAAAACATCTTCAGGTGATTGCCACAATCCTTCAAAATTTTCCTTCATTGCACGCGCTACTCGTGCAGGCGTTTCCTTTAAACCGTCGCGATCAGGATCTTCACCAAGGGCTATAAGTAGTTCACGAACAGCCTTTTCAGCGCGTTCCTGGTCATAAGGACCAGATGCACGACCATCAGAGACAGATACTTTATTTACCGTCACTTGCAGCCTTCTTACGACGAGTTACTTTCTTTGGCTCTGCAGGTGCTTCAACAACAATTCGCTCTGGAACATCCACTGGTGGTTGCTCAGAGGGAATGCGAGTAGCAGAACCAGTCCATGCGGGACGCTTTGTCACTAGTTTGACCTTTTTAAAGATTGCAGCGATTTCATCCTTGTTTAAAGTTTCCTTTTCAAGAAGTTCAATCACCATCTCATCAAGAATCTTGCGATTAGCAACCAAAATATCAAATGCTTCTTGATGTGCATTTTCAATTAATTGGCGAATTTCGCGATCAACGACGGCAGCAATGTTTTCACTGTAGTCGCGTTGATGTCCATAGTCTCGGCCTAAGAATGGTTCAGACGCGCCGCCACCAAGCTTGATTGCACCGATTGCTTCAGTCATTCCATATTGAGTAACCATTGCGCGTGCAAGCTCTGTAGCCTTTTCAATATCATTTGATGCACCAGTTGATGGATCGTGGAAAATTAGTTCTTCAGCTGCACGGCCACCTAATGAATAGGCCAACTGATCAAGCAACTGATTGCGTGTTGTTGAGTACTTGTCTTCATCAGGCAAAACCATTGTGTATCCCAGTGCGCGACCTCGAGGCATGATCGTCACCTTGTGTACAGGATCTGTATGTGGCAATGCATGTGCCACAAGTGCGTGACCTGCTTCGTGATACGCGGTGACTCGGCGTTCATCATCGCTCATCAAACGAGACTTGCGTTGCGGTCCTGCCATTACGCGGTCAATTGCTTCATCTAATTCTGGATTTCCTATTACCGATTTGTTTTCACGAGCAGATAAAAGTGCCGCTTCATTAAGCACATTTGCTAAATCCGCACCTGTAAAACCAGGTGTACGACGGGCGTAATCAACTAGCTTTACCTCATCGCTGAGCGGCTTGCCCTTTGCATGAACCTGCAAGATTGCTTCGCGACCCTTTAGGTCAGGACGATCAACAGCGATCTGACGATCAAAACGACCTGGGCGCAACAACGCAGGATCTAAAACATCCGGACGGTTAGTTGCAGCGATCAAAATTACCTTTGAGTTTTCTTCAAAGCCATCCATCTCGACCAACAACTGATTAAGTGTCTGCTCACGTTCATCGTGACCACCACCCATGCCTGCTCCACGTTGTCGACCAACTGCATCTATTTCATCGATGAAAACAATTGCAGGAGCGTTTGCTTTCGCTTGATTAAACAAATCACGTACGCGTGCTGCGCCGACACCTACGAACATTTCTACAAAGTCAGAACCCGAGATTGAATAGAAAGGGACTCCTGCTTCACCGGCTACTGCGCGGGCAAGAAGAGTCTTACCGGTTCCTGGAGGGCCAAACAATAAAACGCCCTTAGGAATCTTTGCGCCAAGTGGTGCGTATTTTTCTGGCTTAGCAAGGAAATCTTTAATCTCATCTAATTCAGCAAGTGCTTCATCCGCCCCCGCAACATCCTTAAATGTTGTCTTAGGAACATCGTTGTCCTGCAATTTTGCACGAGATTTTCCAAATTGGAAAACCTTGTTTCCACCTTGGGCTTGACTCATAAACCAGAAGAACAACAATCCAATAAGTAAGAATGGAATTATCGAGAACAGGAATGACACCAATAGTGATTGTGAAGGAACCTTTACATTCCAACCCTGCGAAGGTGGATTTGCAGTTAATGCATCAACCAAAGTTGGTTCTTGACGTGCAACATAGAAAGATTCGACCTTAGAGTCACCCTTAATTGTGTTGCCAGGGGTAAGGATTAAGCGAATCTTTTGATCTTTATCTACTAACTCTGCGGATAGCACCTTCGATTGAGTGATGGCATCAATAGCTTGTGAAGTTTCGATTTGGGTGTACTTGTTGCCCGCAGATGTGATTTGGCCAAATACCGTAACGGCAAAGATCGCAGCAACAATCCAAAAAAGAGGACCGCGGAAAATTTTGCTGCCGGTGCTTGCAGGCTTCTTTGAAGTGTTCTTGCTAGAAAAACTCTTCTTCGTCGGCTTCTTAGGCTTTTGCGCTTGTGACATATCTGGGGATTCTCGTTTCTAATTCTTATTCGTACATGTGCTTAGCAAGCACGCCAATAAAAGGAAGGTTTCGGTACTTTTCATCGAAATCGAGTCCATACCCAATTACGAAATCTTTTGGAATATCAAAGCCAACATACTTAACGTTGACTTCAACTTTTGCTGCTTCTGGCTTACGCAAAATAGAAAGAATTTCTACTGAACCAACGCCACGTGATTCAAGGTTTGCCTTGAGCCAGGAAAGTGTTAAACCTGAATCAACAATGTCTTCGACGATTAATACGTTGCGACCAGTGATGTCACGATCTAAATCTTTAAGGATGCGAACAACTCCGCTGGACTTTGTTCCAGATCCATAAGAAGAAACCGCCATCCAATCCATATCTATGTGGCGTTGCAGCGCGCGCGAAAGATCGGCAACTGCCATAACTGCACCTTTTAGTACGCCAACAAGTAGCAGGTCTTTACCCTCGTAATCTTTATCAACCTGTGCTGCCAGCTCTTTGATACGTGCTTGCAACTGTTCTTCGGTCACGATTACGCGTTCGATATCGCCCTTGACTGCTTCTAAATCCACGGTTCTCCCTATGGTCGGTGCGGTGAGAGCGAAAGTCTGCCTGAAATTCGCTCAACCTTCACACCGCCCGGCAAATTGAGCGCACCTTGGCCCTTCCACGCGGAGATCAGAGCCTCAACAGCGCTGACATGATCGGCCGAGACCGATCCTGAAGGAGCACCAGCGGCATAGATGGCGGCACGGATGATTCTGGTGCGAATTGCTCGAGGCAGGGTTTCTAAGTGCGTGCAATCCAAATCATGAAGATCTACATGAATCTCTTCACGTTGCGCCCAATGATCCAGTGCATCTGCATCATCGCGTAATAAATGGGCACTTCTTGCTAGCGCATCTGAAATTCCTGGACCGATAGTTTTTTCTAAAATCGGAAGCGCTTCGTTGCGAACACGTACACGCGCGAACTGAGAATCTTGATTGTGTGGATCGTTCCAATAATCCAAGCCAACTTCTTTACAAAACTCTTCGTTTTGAGTTCTATTAATTTCAAGAAGTGGGCGTACATAGATTCCGTTGTGATGTGCCATTCCGGATAATGAACGGGTGCCAGATCCGCGAGCGAGTCCTAACAAAACAGTTTCTGCTTGATCATCTTTTGTATGGCCTAGAAAAACTGCTACTGCGTTTTCTTGTTCGGCAACTTCACTGATTGCTTCATATCGAACTTTGCGTGCTGACGCTTCTAGACCTTCTTTAATGTCAACAGTAACTTTTTTAACTTCACATTTAAGACCAAACTTTGAAAGTTGATCAACGACTTTTTGTGCTTGCGCAGATGACGCCGATTGCAGTTGGTGATCAACAGTTACGCCAATTACCGTGATTGCAAATTTTTCTGCTTCAACTGAAAGTGCGTAAGCAAGCGCCAATGAATCAGCGCCGCCAGAAACAGCAACAAGAACCGTGTCCCCGGCTTCAAATTTTTCCAGCCATGTTCGAACTGCGTTACGGACTGCAGGAACAGCTGTTGTCATAGGACAAGAGTAGTGCTGGCTTAGACGCGACCACCAAATGGCATCAAGCCCTTAATGCTGTAAATGTTTGAATACAGCAATCCGCGACCCTTTGAATTTGCTTCCCACATCATCCCGTCACCCGCGTAGATTGTGATGTGGTGGATGGTCGAGATTGTTCCCTTATATGAATAGAACAAGAGGTCCCCGGGGACTAGCTCTTTGAGGGAAACATGCTTGGTGTAACTAGAATACAAAGCTGAGTTAAGGCGATCCCAATTTGGCCACCCTAAACCAGCAGATTTGTAAGCAGCATAAACAAGTCCTGAACAGTCAAAGGAATTAGGTCCTTCGGATCCCCAAATGTATGGCTTGCGTGCAAGAACTTGTGTTTTTGCAAAAGCCACTGCTTTATCTCGTTGTGCCTGAGTTGTTCTAATTGTTGAACGTCCCTGGAAGCCGGTATCTGCCCACACGCTTTTCTGTCCGCCAGTTTGTGTCGCAGTGTTAGCTTGGCTTTCTTCAAGCAATGCGAGTTGTCGCTGTTGTTCTAACGTTGTGCGAACTTTACGAGCACTTAACAAATCTTTCATCAACTTATCCTGAACCGCTTGCAGCTTCGCAACTTCTTCAGCTTGTTCAGCTTTTGCATCATCTGCAACTTTTTTCGCTGCTGCTACTTTATTTGTTGCAAGTTGCTGAACAGCTTTTGCTGCATCCGCAGCAGCTTTTGCTTTTTTCGCTGCTGATTCTGCTTCTTTAAACCGGTCAAGTGCTACAGAATTTTGAGCACCTAATGTACTTAATGTAGACAGTTGATCAATTAAATCTTGTGGGCCATTGGCACTTAACAATGGCTGGATGTCACTCATGCTGCCACCCAAGATGTATGCGTTTGCGGCTAGTCGTCCAATTGTTTTGTGAGCCTCTGAAACAGCAGCTGCGGTTTCTGCTGCGTGTTTTTCCGCTGCAACAACTAATGCAGTGGCGACAGCTAATTCAGATTGTGCTTTTCTATACAAAACTGTTGCTGCATTTGCTTTGGCAGTTAAGGTGCGAAGGCTTCGGTTAGCGGCGGCTAGCTTGGCAGCCTGCGCATCAGCAATCTTTTTCTTTGCTGCTTCAACTTTTTTTGCGGCTTCGATTTGGGCCAAGGTTGGTTTAGGGACCGCAACTGCAGGCACTGACGAAATCGTCAGCCCCAGAATTACTGCAACCGAGATCGCCCTGAACTTTTTCACGTAAAACCTTTCGAAAGGGAAGGACTAAAGAATAAATGGCGAACCTTAGAAAAGCGGGGTTTTATCTGCGAGTGTCCCTAATTAGCTACATCACGACGGACAAATAGCACTGAAGCAACAATTGCTCCAACGGCTACATATATTCCACCGACAGTTAACGCATGTGTGTAGCTCAAATCCGGTGATCCACCTGAGGCAATTGCAGACAGCTGAGCGCCCGGTAACCAACTCTGCAATGAGTTCTTAACTGCTATTAATAAGACCTCAATGATCAATATCCACAAAACGCCAAAGGAAATCGCGCTAATTGGGGAGCGCAATAGAAGACCTAGAACCATTCCAACGATTCCAAATGCAACAACAGAAATTGTGACATTTATAAAAGTTGTGAAAATGGCTTCTAACCCAGCAGATGTAAACCAAAGATCTGTGCTCACTTTGGCACCGGGCGCAAGGATGTAAGAAATTGCAATACTTATAACCGCAGCAATTGAAATCATTACTAGTCCAAACAAAATCATCGAAATTAACTTGCCAACAAGAATCTTCATACGACCTGGTTGGCGAATCAGTAGGTTACGCAATGTGCCATATGTGTACTCCTGAGCTGTCTGAGCTGCAAAAACGCACAATGCAATGATTCCTAAAAACCCACCAACAGATGCAAAACCATTCACAGAACCACTTGCTAGGGTTAAAACTTCTCTACTGATTGATCGACCTCGATCACCATTTCCTTGAGGTGAATCAATCATCAAATAAATGAAGGAAGTAATTAAACCTGTAAAGAAAATTGCTGCACCCATAGTGCCAAAAAACAATGTAGGGCGGCGCAGTTTGCGTAATTCTGCTTTGACAACATTTAGCATTACTTGTCCCCCGTCATTTCAAAGAATGTTTCTTCAAGATTAGGCAGCTGTGGAGCAAGCTGTGCCAATGTAATTCCTGCATCAAAGGCCGCCTTGTTGAGTACTGGCGCCCAATCCATCTCAGCTAAAACATGTACTGAGTCATTTCTAATTACTGCGTGATGTCCGGCTGCTTCGGCTATCTCTACAATTTTCTGCAAATCAGAGTGCTGAAGTGACTTAGCAATGATTGTTGGCTGTTGTTGGGCCATTAATTCACCAATAGGACCAGCAAAAACAATTTCACCCTTGCGCAGCATGACTATGTAGTCACTGATAATTTCTAGCTCTGATAGTAAGTGTGAAGAGACAAAAACTGTCGTTCCTTCATTTGCCAAATCGCGCAATAGTGCGCGAACCTCTTGAATGCCTTCAGGATCTAAACCATTTGTTGGTTCATCAAGCATCAATAATTTTGGTTCGGGCAGTAACGCTGCCGCAATTCCTAAGCGCTGCTTCATTCCAAGTGAGTATGTCTTGAACTTTGACTTACCACGGTCCCCAAGCCCAACTTTGTCTAATAACTGCTGCACTCGCTCAGTTGGAAATCCACCAAGTTTTGCTAGAACCATCAAGTTTTCGTACCCCGAAAGTGCTGGATAGAAAGCGGGCCCTTCGATCATTGCGCCAACGCGACTTAAATATTTTTCAGGGTGCTCAATTGGCTCACCGAGAATATGACCTTGGCCGGTTGTTGGAGTTATAAGGCCTAGCAACATTCTCATTGTTGTTGTCTTGCCTGACCCATTAGGGCCAACAAAGCCACACACGATGCCCAAAGGGACTTCAAAGTTGATATGCGAGACGGCTAAACGGTCATCGTATTTTTTGGAGAGATCTGAGACTGAAATTGCAGTGTTAGGCATACGGCTAACTCTGCCACAATTAATCCATGAGCAAACGACCTTGGGGCTATCAACCTCGTAAGAATTCACTGGGACCTGACTGGGAATTACATCCACAGACACATTCAGTGCGCGCTGGTTTGGCTCGATCTGGTTTTGGTGAAACATCAGAAGCTTTGTATCTCAACAGTGGTTTTACATATTCATCTGCTGAAGAAGCATTTAATTCCTTTGCTGAAGAAACAGATCACTACTTGTATAGCCGATTTCATAACCCAACTATTGCGATGTTTGAAAAGCGGCTTGCTGCAATTGAAGGCGCGGACATGTGCGTTGCAACGGGTTCTGGAATGTCTGCGATGTTCGCATCCCTTGCATGCTTAGTTGAGCAAGGCGACCATGTAGTTGCCTCTGCTGCAATGTTTTCTTCGTGCCATGTTGTGATTACTGAATTTTTACCTAAATGGGGCGTTACCTACGAATTAGTTAAAGGAAATGATCCTGCTGATTGGGCGAAAGCACTAAGCAAGCCAACTAAGGCTGTCTTTATTGAGACACCAAGTAACCCGTTGTTAGAGATTGTTGATATCCAGATGGTGAGCGATCTTGCACACAAAGTCGGTGCAACTGTAATTGTTGACAACGTTATGGCTTCACCTGTTCTACAAAAGCCATTACAGCTTGGCGCCGATGTGGTCATGTATTCAGCGACAAAGCACATCGATGGTCAGGGTCGAGTTTTAGCTGGTGCGTTACTTGGTTCTGCAGATTACATCGTTGAAAAACTTCTACCTTTTGTTCGTCACACAGGGCCAGCGCTTAGTTCTTTCAATGCTTGGGTTCTGGTGAAATCTCTGGAAACAATGCATATGCGTGTTGAGAGCATGGTTTCAAATGCACAAGCAGTTGCTGAATTTTTGGAAAAGCAACCAGCTATTAAATCTGTTCGCTACCCTGGATTGAAATCTCATCCTGGTCATGAATTGGCAATGAAGCAGATGAGCAATGGCGGCGGAAGCACCATTGGTATTGAATTTAAGGGTTCTCAGGAAGAAGTCTTTGCCTTCATGAACAAGCTTCGTGTCATCGATATCTCTAACAACTTGGGTGACAGTAAATCTCTTATTACTCATCCTGCATCTACTACACACCGACGTTTAGCACCTGAAGTACAAGCAGAAATGGGCATAACAGCTTCTGTATTGCGTTTGTCTATCGGATTAGAGCACTCGACAGATTTAATAAAGGATCTAGAACAAGCCTTAGCTAAGTAGTTGCGCTGCAACAAGCACGACAGACAGCAAGCTTAAATAAGTAATGGACCACTGGAAGATTTTTCCAGCAACTTTCCCATAATCAGGAGAACCTTCTTTAAGTGCAATTAATTGGCGAGCAAAAACTAAGCCAAGTGCAATTGTGACAACCATTGACCATGTTGGCAGATTTGCAGCGCTGATTAACCACACTGATGATGCGATCATCATGATTGTGTGAAACCACATTTCACCAAGTACGCGTCCCTTTGTTGCAACGACCGGAAGCATTGGTGTTCCTGCTGCCGCGTAATCATCTTTGTACTTAATTGCAAGGGACCAGAAATGAGGTGGGGTCCAAAAGAAAATTACAAAGAAAAATGCCCATGGTGTAACTGATAATGAATTTGTTACTGCGGCCCAACCAATCAAAACTGGCATACAACCTGCAGCGCCACCCCACACAATGTTTTGTGAAGTCCTTTGCTTAAGCGCCATTGTGTAAACAACAACATAAAAGATAATTGCGATTAATGCTAATGCGGTTGCAAGCGGAGTTGTGAAAACCCAGAACAAAATAAGGGAGAGAATTCCTATGACAGTAGCAAAAATTGTTGCATTATTTTTAGAAATCAAACCTGTAACGATTGGACGCTTTGCTGTTCGCGCCATCAATTTGTCTAAATCACTTTCGATAACCATGTTGAAGGCATTTGCACTGCCCGCAGCTAAAGTTCCAGCGAATATTGTGGCGATCGCTAAGCCAAAATCTGGCAAGCCTTGTGCTGCCAAAACCATCGCTGGCAAGGTGGAAACGAGCAATAGCTCAACAACCCGTAACTTCATTAGGTCTAGGTATCCCCGCATAGCAACGCTCACTGCCCAAGATTACTCAGCGATTTAATTTGCGCATCACAGTCTCCTCTCAGGGATAATAGTTACCTTGCTCTCAACGAAGGTTTCTAGAGAAAGAGTGTGGCCATGAATAACAACAAGCCCGAATGGTTTGAGATCGTAGAAACAGATGGGCCAGCAAAGCCACCGAAGGCCTCTAAAGCTTTGCCTCTTGCTGCAGTCTTTGCCACCGCCCTGATTCTTGGAGTTGGCGCAGTTGTTGGACAGGTTCAAGAAGGATCCTCCGTTGTTGCAGTCGATAACGCTTCTGTTCAAACTGAGGCAACTAATGCCACGACTTCAGCCACACCAGTGGCTTCTAATTCACAATCTTCTCCGGTCACACGGATTGCAAACCCTGCCGCTAGTTCGGCAGTTATTGCAACAGCTGGTCTGCAAAACCCATCTATCGCACAATTACCTACAAAAGGTGGCGATGATGATGATGATGACGATGACGACGATGAAGAGGATGATGACGATGACGACGACGATGAAGAGGATGATGACTAACTAGTACAGTTAGGGAATGCGCAATCGCCTCCTAACATTAATTCTTATAACCTCGCTCTGTGCCATTGCAATACCGGCACAGAGCGAAGTTGTTTCACCTAGTCCAACTATGAAGTTGATCAAAACAATTAATGGTTCAATTTCGCCTAAATCAGTCAGATCATCAGGCGATGGCGTAATCAGTGCACACAACATGATGTACCGACATTCGATTACTGTTTATGATGCAAAGAGTTTTGAATTACTAAAAACAATCCCAGACTCAGTTTCCTTAAAGAGTTATGGTTTTGCGAAGAGTTCTTCCATCTACAAAGGCTCCCCAGTAGAAGGAACATTTTCTTCAGATGGACAGTTCCTTTATGTCAGCAACTATGCGATGTACGGTCCTGGATACAACAAAGAAGGACATGACACATGTTCTCCAGCATCTGGATATGACAACAGCTTTGTCTATCGAATCAATCGCAGTAACTACGAAATCGATGCGATCTACCCTGTTGGATCTGTGCCAAAGGTTGTTGAAGCCACACCTGACAACAAATATGTTTTGGTTGCTAATTGGTGTTCATACACAGTGTCAGTCATTTCTGTTGATGCTCAAAAGGTGATTAAAACTATCAAAATTGGCCGCTATCCACGAGGTATTGCAGTTTCTAGTGACTCAAAGCGCGCCTATGTTGCCGAAATGGGTGGTAACAGAATTCATGTAATTAACCTGGAAAATTTCACTGTCAGCCACATACCTATTGGAAGTAATCCCCGCGCGATTGTTTTATCTCCAGATAATACAAAGATGTATGTGACCATGAACCTGTCTGGCAAGGTTGCATCCTGGGACCTTGTTGCAAATAAGGCAGGTAAATCTGTGAAAACTGGACAAGCGGCGCGCAGTTTGGCAATTTCTTCAGATGGAACAACGGTGTTCGTGGTTAACTATAAAAGCGACACTATGTCTAAAGTTCGAACAGCCGACATGAAGGTTCTAGAAACTATTAAGGCTTGTAACGAACCAATTGGTGTTACATATGACAGCCCGACTGGAAACACCTGGGTTGCCTGTTATAAAGGGCAAATAAAAATTTACTCTAACAATTAAGGTGCGGGAATAATTTCTGCTGGAATGTTGGGAGCAGCGATTCTTCCAAGTACGCGATCGATTGCGGCGCGAGCTTTATCCAGTGCTGTAGTTCCTTTTGCAATGTTGTCTGCGAGAGTTACAAATACATACTCCCGATCAGTTGACTGTACATAACCTGCAAGAGTTGCGGTTCCGTTAAGAGATCCCGTTTTTGCGCGAACCAAACCCACTGCAGTTGGTGCGGTGGTAGTAAATCTCTCCAGCAGAGTCCCTGACACTCCTCCGACAGGTAGCGAATCATGCAGAAGTACATATTTTTCTTCGTTACGAATTTTGTACAAGAGTTCACCCATTAGCTTTGCCGTGATCCTATTTTTCTTGGATAACCCACTTGCATCTGCAACTACCAACTTGCTGTCATCTATTTCATATTGAGCTAAGAGGGTTCGAAATATAGTGTCAACGCCTTTAATGTTTAGCGAATAACCAGCAGCTCGAGCAGCTAATGCTGCTAGTCGATCAGCAAGTACGTTATCGCTCCACAACATCATCCAATCAAGAATCTCTGCAACCGTAGGTGAGTTTTCTGAAGCGACTAAATCTCCCTGGGCCGCATAAGCATCTTGGGAAGAAATCGCTTTAAAGGCTGGCTTAAATCCACGTTCTGCCCAAAATGCTTTTAGATTGGCGATATCTTGAGAATAGAGACTGTTATAAACAACCTTGTAATTCTTCAGTGAACCACCATTAGCTTTTTTAACTGCGGATAAAGTGCTAGTTCCCATGTGAGACAAAGATGCTCTTTGCATCTTTCTAGCAACATTGTGATTCAAACTAATCCATGGATCAAGAGACCCTTGGATAATGACAGTTTTTGTCTCAGGTGCAATAGTTATGGTGGTGTTAAAAACTGATTGTGGATCTAGATAGTCAAGTGCCACAGCGCCAGCTAAAATTTTCATGACAGACGCTGGTTTACGTTGCGAGTAAACATTTTTTTCGTAAACAACCTGCCCTGTTGTGCCATCAATAACGATCATGGCCGGATTAGCTAATGCCGGAACTTTAAGGAGTTGATCAAATACAGCAGGTATTGATTCTGGTGCTAAAGCCGCATCTGCAGGCGCAATAGAAAATGTCAGCGCAAGGCAGAGGGCAATTACTTTCCTAAACAAAGTCATCAGCTAAATGATTACCGAGCAGATGCAATAACTATGTTAAAAATAGTAAGCCCGATCATCGCTAACCAGACATTCTTTGGCAGCTCTGGTTTTTTAACATTCTTATAACCAAGAGCAAGAATCACGATTAGAACCACGAACTTAATGCCAACCTTTGTGTGATTCAATTCTTCGTCGGGTTTGACTGATTCATGCAACCCAACCATGACTACACCTGCAATCAGTGCGGCTAGGCCGGCATGCAAAACACCTGGGTTTAACTTTCGTGGGCTCTTATTCCACTGAAGCAGCAGAAGCACGAGAATTCCGATTACAGAAAGAAGGTGGATTACATACATAATCATGTTGATAGCTGACATGAGTTCAGTTTAGAGTGCATACATGTCTTCTCCAACCACCCCCGCCAGCATTGGCCCAGGTGAATTTTTCCCTGTTGTGGGTGTTGGGCCTCATGAAAAACCCTGGCCAGAAGGTGATCATTACGATCCTGAATTATTGCTGAATGGTGATCGTCGTAATGTTTTAGATCATTACAGATATTGGACCGTTGAAGCGATCGTTGCAGATCTAAATACAAAGCGACACAAACTTCAGATTGCGATTGAAAATTGGCAGCATGATTTGAATATTGGATCAATTGTTCGCACTGCGAATGCTTTTAATGTTTCGGGTGTTCATATTGTTGGAAAGCGTGATTGGAACAAACGCGGCGCGATGGTTACTGATCGCTATTTAACTGTTATGCATCATCCAACTATTGAAGATTTTGCTAAATACTGCAAGGAACAAAACTTGCCAATTATTGGAATCGATAATGTTCCGGGATCACAACAACTTGAACCAGCGGTGCTGCCAGAAAGTTGTGTACTTTTGTTCGGTCAAGAAGGAGCCGGAATGTCAGATGAAGGCATTGCAGTATGTGAAGTTTTATATGAGATCAATCAATATGGATCAACGCGTTCAATGAATGCTTCTGCTGCTGGTGCCATCGCGATGTATCACTGGGCTTTACAGCACTTACCTCGTTAGTTCTAACAACAATCCGTCCACAGCGCGTTCAACCATAGCCAAAGTTTTTTCATACGCTTCATCAGATTGATTATAAGGATCCGGAACTTCTAACTTGAAGTAATCAGCAGATGAAGGATCAAGATTCTTTAAATCTGGATCAAAGTTTCGCAAATAAAAGACTTTGCTTCGTTGTTCTTCGCTCTCGGCCAAAGAGATTACGTTGTGATAATTACTAGAATCCATAACCAAGATCAAGTCGTGAACAAAGAAATCATTTGCGGCAAATTGTCGTGCGGTATGTGAATATTTGTAGCCCGCTGCTTCCCAAATCTTTTGTGAAGAAGGATGTGGTCCCTGTCCAACGTGCCAGGTCCCAGTTCCTGAACTGTGTACGTCGATGCGGGGAGCCTGCCAATCAGCGGTTTTACCTGCCAGAACAGCTGCAGCCATAGGTGATCGGCAAATATTGCCTAAACACACCATTGTGATGCTGAGTTGATCTTGGTCCTTAAGTGAGGAGATCAAGTTCTGGTTCATCTTCCAGCGCTTCCTGTACTGACTTTAGTCGGCGCTCAATTTCATCTGCTTCATCTGTGCGACCTTGCATGCGCATAATTTTAGCGATACGAGATTCGATATCAACGATAAATTCAAAATCTTTTGGCTCATCTTCACTAACGATTGCCAATACGTTTTCCAAGGTTGCTAATCCATCATCATATTTTTCTAGCAAAATTTGGGCTTTTCCAAATTCAAAAGAAGCAAATGTTTCACGGCGGTGATCATGGCCTGTTTCAAACACATCCACAGCTTTACGTGCAGTCTCTAGCGCAAGCTCGCCTTGGCCAAGTTCAATTAAACATGACGCCATCTTTTGGTCACAGCGCGCAACATGAATAACTTCTTTATTTCTCTTAAATAGAGATCTTGCTTCTTTAAATGCTTCGATCGCTTTTTCGTAATTCTTTAACTCGCGTTCTGCGCAACCAATCAAATGTAAATCATTTGCTGCGCCGATTTCATTACCGTCAACTAAATGTTCTTGTGCACATTCATTCATTGTTTCTACAACTTTGTCGTATTGCTTTGATGTGTACCACCACTCACCAAGCGTGCACGCAAGTTCAAGAGCGATCGGTGATTTGTTTTCACGTAGCAACTCAACAGCTTTACTCATCGCCATCGCGGCTTCATCCATGCGCTTCAATTGATTTAAGTTGTATCCAATTGCAGAATACGCCTGAGCTAAACCTTCGGATGGTGCGGCATCGCCTAATTGTGAATAAATATCACGAGCAGTTTCAGCTAAAGCAAGAGCTTCGTCATATTGACCACGTGCATAAATGCGAGCGCTTAATTCGTAATAAGTACTGGCTCGTTCTTCGCCTTCAACCTCGGGAATGCGATCCCACAACATTTCTTCGCTGATGAGTTCTTCTAAGCCGTCATCTTCGCTCATGCCAGAAACTTATATGCCTTAGCCTGCTCGTGAGCGGGGAATTCGCTGCGCGCCATTGGCTATTTGCCCAGTTTTGAGCCTGTTGTGCCTTCAAGATGCAGATGCGAATCGTTTGCATTAACCTTTTCCCATGCATATTCCAGACGGGTTTATTGATCCTCAAACATCAGCAATCTTTGCCGGCATTTCAGCTGTCGGCATTGCCGCCGCCCTGAAAGGCGCGCGCACCCAGCTCGATGAAAAGACAGCACCACTAGCAGGCTTAACGGCTGTCTTTATCTTCGCAGTCCAAATGCTCAACTTTCCTGTCGCTGCCGGAACAAGTGGCCATTTACTTGGCGCGGTTCTTGCCGCAGTTCTGGTTGGCCCCTGGGCTGCAACGTTAGCCCTAACCATAGTTTTGCTTATGCAAGCTTTCTTGTTTGCAGATGGCGGATTAACCGCTCTGGGACTCAGTGTCTTTAACATGTCAATTCTGGCAGTGTGGGCTGGATACGGAATTTTCCTTCTTGTGCGAAAGATTTTGCCAAAAAATAAGGCTTCGGTCTCTGCGGCTGCATTTGTAGGGGCTCTTCTTTCGGTTCCGATTGCCGCAGCTGGCTTTACTCTCCAATATGCACTGGGAGCAACAGCAACATTTTCAACTTCGACTGTTTTAAGTGCCATGGTCGGAACACATGTGTTGATCGGAATCGGTGAAGCGATTATTACTGGATTAACCGTTAGTGCCGTCTTAGCAAGCCGAAGTGATCTAGTTTATGGCTGGAAAAACAATAAGCAGAAGCTGGAGATTCGAAATGCTTAATAATCGTAAATTTTATATTGCGGGTTTTGTAATCTCTTTGTTTCTTGCAGGAGTTGTTTCCTTTTACGCCTCATCGTCACCTGATGGGTTAGAAAAAGTTGCCGAAGATATTGGCTTTATTGAAACAGCAAAGGACCACACCAATGCTGATGGAACTTTGGCTGATTACGGTGTTAAGGGAATTGAAAACGAACGAGCATCAGTTGGTGTAGCTGGTGTAATTGGTGTAATTGGTACCGCAGTAGTTGCTGGCGTTGGTTTCACACTGATTGCCCGTAAACCCAAGAAAGATGCCAATTAAGGTCGAAAAGGAGAAGCACCACCACGGCCACGATGTAGGTGAAAGGCTCTACCTTCATCGCCATTCCTTGGTTCATTCCCTTCCTTCCCACCTAAAGATTATTGCTGCAGTTAGCTTTATCTTGATTGTTGTCTCTACCCCTGTTACGCAATGGGCCGCCTTCGTTGCCTACTTCCTCTGGTTGTTAACCGTCGTATCAATTGCAAAGATCCCATTTCTGGTGCTTTTTAAGCGCTCATTGATCGAAATTCCATTTGTTTTCTTCGCAATTCTGATGCCTTTTTTTGGCTCGGGTGAAAAGGTGCAAGTAGGGCCTTTTGATCTATATCGCGAAGGCTTGATTGCAGGCTCTGGAATTGTTGTTAAAGGAACTTTGGGCGTGATGACAGCAATTGTTTTATCTACATCAACTACTGCCCGTGAAATTTTGCGTGGATTGGAACGTCTGAAGCTTCCGATGTTAATGGTGCAGATTGCTTCATTTATGTTGCGCTATGTCAACGTTGTAAATGATGAAATGGAAAGAATGAAAGTTGCACGTGAGTCACGTGGTTTTGAAGCAACCGGGATCAAACACTGGAAAGTTTTAGCGACAGCAGCTGGTGCACTTTTTATCCGATCGTATGAACGAGGAGAAAGGGTTCATCTTTCTATGCTCTCTAGAGGATACGAAGGTGTGTTACCCCACGATGAACCACCTAAGGTTCAATCTTCAGTTTGGTTCATCGCATTGATGTATCCAATCGTTGCAGCAATTATTTTTGTGACACAACTAGCGATTGGAAAAATGTAATGACAATGCCAAGTCTAGAAATTAAAGAGCTTGCATTTGCTTACCCTGATGGGAATCAGGCGCTTTATGGTGTGAACCTTTCGGTTCAAAAAGGTGAACGTGTTGCGCTTCTGGGACCTAATGGTGCAGGTAAGACAACTCTTGTCATGCACATGAATGGTATCCATCCGACATCACATGGATCGATTCATGTGGCCGGACAGTTGGTTGATTCTAAAAATAAAGAGTCAATCAAAGAGATCCGCGCAAAGGTTGGAATAGTTTTTCAGGATCCTGATGATCAGTTGTTCATGCCAACAGTTGGCGAAGATGTTGCATTCGGGCCTTACAACATGGGAAAACGTGGTTCAGAACTTGATGCAATTGTTGATGATGCACTCAATTTAGTTGGAATGCTTGAATTCAAAGACCGCCCACCGCATCACCTTTCCTTTGGGCAACGCCGCCGTGTAGCGGTAGCAACAGTGCTTGCCATGAAACCTGAAATTCTCGTTCTCGATGAGCCATCATCAAACCTTGATCCTGCTAGTCGCCGCGAGTTAGCTGACATTTTGCGCTCATTGGACATAACAATGGTGATGGTTACCCATGATCTTCCTTATGCATATGAATTGTGTGCCAGATCAGTAATTTTGAAGGGTGGCGTCATCGTTGCAGATGCTTCTACACATGAAATCTTGACCAATTCAGCCTTGTTATCAGCGAATCGTTTAGAACTTCCGGTTGGTTTTTCGATTCAATAATCCACGGTAGAATTAACTCGTTGGTGCGACCGCACCAAAGTACTTCCCCCAAGTGCTGCTACATGCAGCACTACATGCGAGTCTTATTTTCGCCCTAGCCGCCAAAAGTGCGAGCTATACCCGAGACGCGCTTGTCGTCTCGATTGGTATGCATTTCTATGTCTCTACAACCACGTA
>JBILJK010000002.1:0-30763 GCA_044377285.1 Candidatus Planktophila sp. | reverse complement strand
TGCTGTAATTGCTATCGGGCGCAGTCCACGAATTGTTTCGGTTAATGAATCAGATGAATCAACGCCAACCAACATCAAAATAAACAGGAAGAGCATCATCACTGCGCCGGTATAAACAACAATCTGAACGATTCCCAAGAAGGCTGCATCTTGTGCGATATAGAAAATCGCCAAAACGACCATAACAAAAGCCATCAAGATTGCAGAATGCACTGCCTTCTTAACTAGCAACATCGCAAGAGCTGCAACAACTGCAAGCGGGCCAAGAATCCAGAACATAACTGCTTCTGGTTTAGCGGTCTGTCCGACCTCAAGGGCTAATTGCAACACTTACTTGGCCTCCTGCGAAGGGTGAGATTGTTTAACATCACCGTTGTAATAATTAGTATCTGTCATATCTGGATACATCGGATGTGGTGGCATCAACATTCCTTGGCGCAATGGCGCTAAGAGATCTTGCTTTTCAAAGATCAACTTGGCACGAGTGTCATCTGCAAGTTCGTACTCATTTGTCATTGTTAAGGCGCGAGTTGGGCAGGCCTCAATACATAAACCACAGAAAACACAGCGCAGGTAATTAATCTGATAGACCTTGCCGTATCGCTCTCCTGGTGACATACGGTTTTCTTCAGTGTTTGTTTCACCTTCAACATAAATCGCATCTGCTGGGCATGCCCACGCACAAAGCTCGCACCCAATGCATTTTTCCAAACCATCTGGATGGCGATTTAATTGATGACGGCCATGGAATCGCTCTTCTGTTGGTGCTTTTACTTCTGGATATTCAACGGTCAAAGGCTTCTTAAACATTGTAGAAAAGGTGACCCAGAACCCCTTCATGCTTCCAAAGAAGCCAACTGCAGGAGTCTGCTCTACTTCATAAAATTCAACATCGTTAATGCCTAGATCTTTTGGCTTTAACGGTTCTAGGTTTTCACTCACGGTTGTCTCCTACCTTCTGTGACACATTGATAGTTGAAACTTCCATTGGCAATGAAGGAACTGCAAACTTTGGCTCCGCTTTATTGTCACCCTCTGCAATTGCCAGCTCTTTCTTCTTTTTCGCAGTTTCAAATCCAACATTAACCGCCATGATGATGAAAACGATGCTACTTGCGAAGGCAATAATCACGATTCTTGGCGCATTCTGTAATGAAAGTACACGAAGCGTTGCAACAACCAAGATCCACACAATTGACACTGGAATCAAGACTTTCCAACCAAATTGCATGAACTGGTCGTAACGCAAACGTGGCAGCGTTCCACGCAGCCACACAAATACAAAGAAGAAGGTAAGAACTTTCAAGAAGAACCAAATCGCGGTAAACCAACCGCCAAGCCAGCTTTCTGTAAAGCCAAGTCCTGGTGGGGCTTTATATCCACCCAAGAATAATGTTGTTGCTAAGGAAGATACTGCAATGATATTTACATACTCAGCCAAGAAGAAGAGTGCGAACTTTAGTGATGAGTATTCAGTGTGGAATCCGCCAACAAGTTCGCCTTCAGCTTCGGCAAGGTCAAACGGAGCGCGGTTGGTTTCGCCAACCATTGAAATTACGAAAATTGCAAATGACGGGAACAAGACCACTGCGTACCACCATGATGATTGCGCAGCCACAATGTCAGATGTTGACATTGAGCCTGCATAAATAAACACAGCAACCAATGAAAGTCCCATTGCGATTTCATATGAAATTACTTGAGCACTTGATCGAAGTCCGCCAAGTAATGGATATGTTGAACCTGAAGACCAACCAGCTAACACAATTCCGTAAACACCAATCGAGGCAATTGCCAGGATGTATAGAACACCAACTGGAATATCTGTTAACTGCATTGCTGTCTGGCGGCCAAACATTGTTACCTCGCCAGTAATCGGAATTACAGCAAAGGACATAAAGCAGGTAGTAGCACTGATAATTGGTGCTAAAACAAAGACAACTTTGTCGGCAGCTGTAGGAATAATGTCTTCCTTAAGCGCCAATTTAACTCCATCAGCAAGTGCCTGAATTAGTCCAAATGGACCAACACGGTTTGGCCCCGGACGTTGCTGCATGCGACCAACAACGCGGCGCTCTCCCCATACGGACATGAGTGTCAGTAATACACAGATAGCAAAAACGATTAATGCCTTTACGGCGATTAGCCACCCTGGATCTGATGCAATTAGTTCTGCATTTGTCATGCTTTCACCACCGTAACTACTGCGCCATGTGCGACGCCTAGGTTTGCTAACAATTGAGATCCACGTGAATTTCGTGGAGCCCACACTGCATCATCATGAATATTTTCAACTAAAGCAGAAAGCGTTACTGATCCCTGATGTGTTGAGATTTTTAGTTGATCTCCGTCAACAACTCCCATTGTTTGGGCTCGCTTTGGAGAAATAACTGCAACTGTGCGACGAGCTGTACCAGCAAGATTCTCTTCGCCTTGTTGCAAAGTTCCAAAATCTAATAGACGGCGCCATGAAGTAATTAAGGCCTGATCTGAATTAAGTGCCGGCTGTGCTGAAGCGCTGACTGAATTAAAGGAAACTCGTGCGCCTTCCCACTTTCCAATTGATGCTATTTCCTTGATAGCGGCGGTGACGGTTCCCAGGTTTAGTGGTGTGCCAATTTCTTCGGCGATCATTGAAAGTATTCGAAGATCGCTGCGATTTAATGAATCACTAACCGCTGCATCAAATGAGCGGGGGCGTCCTTCCCAGTTAAGGAACGAGCCAGACTTTTCAGTAACTGCTGCTACTGGCAAAACAACGTTTGCTCGCTCAGTAACCGCACTTGGTGCAATTTCAAGTGAAACAACAAATGCCTTATCAAGTGCAGCAAGTGTTGCACCGTTGTTATCGGCATCTAGTGGATCAACGCCGGCAACAATTAGGGCCCCGATATGTCCAGAATTTACAGCTTCAATAATTTGTGAAGCGTTGCGACCAATGTCAGCCGGAAGTGAAGCTGTATTCCACAGCGCAGCAATATCCACGCGGGCTGCTGCATCTGCTACTGGGCGTCCACCTGGCAAGAGGTTGCCGATTGCACCAGCCTCTAAAGCTCCACGTTCGCCAGCGCGACGTGGAATCCATGCGATCTTTGCACCAGTTGAATCCGCCAAGGCTGCAACTGCAGTCAATGCGCCAGCACTTTCAGAAGCACGTTCTCCAACAAGAATGACAGATTTGTTCGTTAATGACTGTGATGTGATTGCGGCTGCTTCTTGCCCTGGTGCAACCTTTACAAACTCGGCCTTTAACTTGTCGACAGCAATTGATTCTTTCGAACCAATTGAAACAACTTTTAATGCGCGCTTACGGAACTGCTTATTGATGCGCAAGAAAACAATTGGTGACTCTTCTTCTGGTTCAAAACCAACTAACAAAACTTGATCAGCTTTGTCGATGTCACGGTAAGTAGTTGAAGAACCAACAACACGAGCTGCCAGGAATTCACGTTCTTCGTCAGATGAAACACGTGAGCGGAAATCAATATCGTTAGTACCAAGTGCCACACGAGCAAACTTGCTATACCCGTATGCGTCTTCATATGTTGTACGACCACCAACAAGCACAGCCGACTGTGCAGCTTTTAATCCTGCTGCAGCAACTGCTAGAGCTTCTGGCCACGATGCTTCTTCAAGAACTCCTTCAGAGTTACGAATCTGTGGAACCTTAAGACGATCAACCGCTGTTATGTATTTAAATGCCCAACGACCCTTATCGCAGTTCCACTCTTCATTAACAGATGCATCATCGCCAGCAAGGCGACGTAATGTTTTTCCGCGACGAACATCGGTTCGCATATCGCAACCTGAGGCACAGTGTTCACATGCAGATGGCGTTGAAACTAAGTCAAAAGGACGTGCGCGGAATCGGTATGCAGCACCAGTTAATGCACCTACTGGGCAGATCTGAACAGTGTTTCCAGAAAAGTAAGATTCAAAGGGTTTGTTTTCATAAATTCCAACTTGCTGCAATGCACCACGTTCATTCAAGGTAATGAATGGATCGCTAGCAATTTGCTCGGAAAAACGAGTACAACGTGCACATAAAACGCAGCGTTCACGATCGAGCAACACCTGTGAAGAAATATTGATTGGCTTTTCAAAGGTGCGCTTTACGCCTTCGAATCGGCTAGATCCTTCGCCAGTACTCATAGCTTGATTCTGCAATGGACACTCGCCACCCTTGTCACACACTGGACAATCAAGCGGGTGGTTTACCAGCAAAAGTTCCATAACTCCACGTTGTGCTTTTTCAGCAACCGTCGACGTTAATTGTGTTTTTACAATCATGCCTGTCTCAACAGGAATTGTGCAGGATGCTTGTGGCTTTGGAAAAGCGCGACCATTAATTTCAATATCAACTAAACACTGACGACATGCACCGACTGGGTCTAGTAATGGGTGATCACAGAACCGTGGAATCTGAATTCCAAGTTGCTCTGCAGCACGAATAACTAGCGTTCCCTTTGGAACAGTTACTTCGAAGCCGTCAATAACAACGGTAATCATGTCAACAACTTCAGTTGTCATTTATGCACCGGCCCCAGCAAATAGCGTTGATGCAACTGGATCAAATGGGCAGCCACCCTGTGTTAAGTGCGCAATGTATTCATCACGGAAATACTTAATGGAGGATGTAATTGGACTAGTTGCACCATCACCAAGAGCGCAGAATGAACGGCCCATAATGTTGTCGCAAAGATCAAGCAACTTAGCTAAATCTGCTTCGGTACCTTTACCGGCTTCTAAGTCACGAAGAATCTGGACCAACCACCATGTGCCTTCGCGACATGGTGTGCACTTTCCACATGATTCGTGCTTGTAAAACTCTGTCCAACGCAATACTGCGCGAACAACACATGTTGTCTCATCAAATATCTGCAATGCTTTTGTTCCAAGCATCGACCCTGCAGCTGCAACACCCTCGTAATCCAACGGCACATCAAGGTGAGCATCTGTAAACAATGGTGTTGATGATCCACCTGGTGTCCAGAACTTCAATGTATGTCCCGGTCGAACTCCACCAGCCATATCTAAAATTTCACGCAGTGTAATTCCAAGTGGTGCTTCAAACTGACCTGGATGTACAACATGTCCAGACAGCGAATAAAGAGTTGTTCCCTTGCTCTTTTCGGTGCCCATTGATTGGTACCAATCAGCGCCGTTATTAACAATTGCCGGAACAGATGCAATGGATTCAACGTTATTTACAACAGTTGGGCGTGCATAAAGACCTGCAATGGCAGGAAATGGTGGACGCAAACGAGGCTGACCGCGGAAGCCTTCGAGTGAATCAAGGAGCGCTGTTTCCTCGCCACAAATGTATGCACCGGCTCCGATGTGCAGAACAACGTCGATTCCGTTGCCAAGAATTCCTGCTGCGTAGGCATCTTCGATTGCTTGGTTAACGCGACGAACAACATGTGTAACTTCACCGCGAATATAAATAAATGCATGCTTTGCACGGATTGCGTGGCACGCGATGATGCAGCCTTCAATAAGCACATGCGGATTTGCCATCAGTAATGGTGTGTCTTTACATGTTCCGGGCTCTGATTCATCTGCGTTTACAACTAGGTAGTGATCCTTGTTATCGCCTTGAGGAATAAATCCCCACTTCATTCCGGTTGGAAATCCTGCTCCTCCACGACCACGAAGTCCAGAATCTTTTACAAGTTGAATCACTGCATCTGGATCCATCGCAAGTGCTTTTGCGGAAGCTGTGTAACCACCATGACGCTTGTAACCAGCAAGTGTGAATGAATCTTTTTCATCCCAATGTGCAGATAAAACTGGAGCTAGCTTTGTCATTACTTTCCCTCTTTCGAAAGTTTCAAACCAAGCAAAGTTGGCTCACCAGCCTGAACACCTTCGTGCGCAAGTCCATCATTTAATCCTGCTAGAACCGCTGATGCTTCTTTCCAGGTAACCAACTTGTTAGGACCACGTGTTGGAGGTTTTGGATTTCCTGCACGCATTGAGTCAACTAAATCTTTTGCTGACTGAACTGTTTGGTTGTCATAAAATTCCCAGTTCGCCATCACAACAGGTGCGTAATCACATGCAGCATTGCACTCGATATGTTCTAAAGAAACTTTGCCGTCAGCTGTTACTTCATCGTTTCCGATACCCAGGTGATCTTTGAGTGAATCAAAGATTGCGTCTCCACCCATTACTGCACACAAAGTATTTGTACAGACACCCACGTGGTATTCACCCACTGGTGTTGGCTTATATTGGGTGTAAAAGGTAGATACAGCAGTCACTTCAGCAGCTTCTAGCTGAAGAAGCTTTGCAATTACTTCGATGCCTTCATTGGTTACATATCCTGCTTTTGATTGCACGTAGTGCAACAAAGGCATGATCGCAGAACGAGGGCGTGGATAACGCTTGATAATTGAATCCATAATCTGGAAATCTTCATCTGAATATGCCATTAACGATCAACCCCTCCCATAACTGGATCAATTGATGCAACCGCGCCAATGATGTCGGCAACCATGCCACCTTCACTCATTGCAGCCGTTGCTTGCAAATTATTAAATGATGGTTCACGGAAGTGAACGCGATATGGACGAGTTCCTCCATCTGAAACAACAGAAGCACCTAATTCTCCACGAGGAGATTCGATTGCGACATATGCCTGACCAGCCGGAACATGGAAACCTTCTGTGACAAGTTTGAAGTGGTGAATCAATGATTCCATTGATGTACCCATGATTTGGCGAATGTGATCAAGTGAGTTTCCAAGTCCATCGCCACCCATTGCAAGTTGCGCAGGCCATGCAATTTTCTTGTCCGCAACCATTACTGGTGCACCTTCAAGTTTTTCTAACTTGCTAACACATTGTTCAATAATCCGAAGTGATTGCTCTAACTCATTCATACGAATCAAGAAACGACCGTATACATCGCAAGTATCTGCAGTTACAACATCAAAATCATAGTTTTCATAACCACAATACGGTTGAACCTTACGAAGATCCCATGGCATTCCGGTTGAACGAAGAACTGGTCCAGTGATTCCTAATGTTGTACACCCTGCAAGATCCAAGTAACCAATGCCTTGTGTGCGCTTCATCCAAATTGAGTTTCCAATAAGTAATGTTGCATTGTCTTTAAAGTTTTTGCGCATCAGCTTTACGCCATCGCGGATCTTTGTAAGTGCTCCTTCTGGAAGATCTTGCTGAACTCCACCTGGACGTATGTACGCCATATTCATACGCAAACCAGTGATCATTTCAAAGATCTCAAGAACTGTTTCACGATCGCGGAAAGCAAAGAACATAGGGCCCATTGCGCCTAATTCAAGAGCTCCGGTACCAAGTGCGACCATGTGGGATGAGATTCGGTTGAGCTCCATCATCATTACTCGAATAACGGATGCACGCTCAGGGACATCATCTGTAATTCCCAATAGCTTTTCAATTGCTAAACAATAAGCAGTCTCATTGTGCAGTGGTCCCAGGTAATCCATGCGAGTAACAAAAGTTGTTCCCTGAGTCCAGTTGCGGTACTCCATGTTCTTTTCAATACCTGTGTGCAGGTACCCAATTCCACATCGAGCTTCTGTAACTGTTTCGCCTTCAAGTTCTAACACCAAACGAAGCACACCGTGTGTTGATGGGTGCTGAGGACCCATGTTTACAACAACGCGTTCTTCTTTTGTTGCACCAATATCTTGAACTAGCGCGTCCCAATCTCCACCGGTGACAGAGAAAACTTTTCCTTCAGTTGTATCGCGTGAAGGTGCGTATGGATCAAAAGTTGTCACTTGTAGCTCCTTCTTTCACTAGGAGGCGGTGTTGTTGCACCCTTGTACTCAACTGCAATTCCACCGAGTGCGTAATCTTTACGTTGTGGGTGACCTTCCCAGTCATCTGGCATCAAGATGCGAGTCAAACCTGGGTGGCCATCAAAGATGATTCCGAACATGTCAAAAGTTTCGCGCTCGTGCCAGTTGTTGCCAGCCCAGACTTCGACCAAAGATGGAATATGTGCATCACCATCAGCAACTGAAACTTCTAAGCGAATGCGCTGATTCTTTGTCATAGAAAGTAATGGGTAAACAGCATGTAATTCGCGCCCTGTTTGTCCTGGGTAATGAACACCATTAACGCCCATGCACATTTCAAACTTCAATGTATCGCGCAAAATCAATGCAACTTCAACTAACTTTTCACGCTTTACATGCAATGTGATTTCACCGCGATCAACAACAACGCGTTCGATTGCGTCAGAAAAATCAGGATAGGCACGCTCTAGATCGTCGGCAACATCATCAAAATATCCACCGTATGGACGCTCGGAAGAGCCTGCAGTACTGGCTTTACGAACTAATCCGCCGTAGCCAGATGTGTCGCCCGTACCTTTTGCGCCAAACATTCCATCAGTCATTACGCAAGCAAGCCCTTCATCTCATGAGTTGGCTTTGCGTTCATTGCTGCAAGTTCAACTTCCTTGATGATCTGAGCGCGGTTTGCACCAAGCTTTGTCTCATTGATTTGTTCGTGTAATTTCAAAATTGCATCAAGCAACATTTCTGGGCGTGGTGGGCAACCAGGCAAGTAAATATCAACCGGAACAATGTGATCTACGCCTTGAACAATCGCGTAGTTGTTAAACATTCCACCTGATGATGCACACGCACCCATGGCAAGTACCCACTTTGGTGCTGACATTTGATCATAAATCTGACGAAGCACTGGTGCCATCTTGTTGGATACGCGACCTGCAACGATCATTAAATCTGCTTGGCGTGGGGATGCGCGGAAAACTTCTCCACCAAAACGGGCGATGTCATACTTTGCGGCAGAACCAACAGCCATCATTTCGATTGCACAACATGCAAGACCAAATGTTGCTGGCCACAATGAGTTCTTGCGCATGTATCCCGCAAGTTTTTCAACTGTAGTTAGTAAGAAACCACTTGGGATTTTCTCTTCAAGACCCATTGTTTAGTCCCATTCCAATCCGCCGCGGCGCCATACATATGCATATGCAACAAAAACTGTTCCTATGAAAATTGCCATTTCTATTAAACCAAATAAACCAAGGGCATCAAATGACACTGCCCATGGGTAAAGGAAAACGATTTCAATATCAAAAATAATGAATAACATCGCAGTTAAAAAGTATTTGACTGGAAAACGTCCACCTTCAGCTGCTTGTGGTGATGGTTCGATTCCACATTCGTAGGCATCTAGCTTTGCGCGGTTGTATCTGGCGGGGCCCGCGAGCGCTCCGGCAATTACGGAAAAGAGCGCGAAACCAAAGCCAATAGCGCCAATCACCAAAATCGGTACATATGGGTTTGATGTGGGTATCACGGTCGAAATCCTAAGGTCGATTGGCCTATGCCGCTGACCGCTAGCCCTTTTTCCCGCTGTGAACTGCAACAACCCCAAAAGTTAGGTTTTTCCAGCTGACATTGCTCCAGCCCGCCTTTTCCATGCGCGCTGCCAATGCCCCTTGATCTGGCCATGCCTTAATCGATTCGGCCAAATAGATATAGGCATCTGGGTTTGATGCCGTTTTTGTAGCGATTGCTGGCAACAGCCGCATCAGGTACTCCGTGTATATAGTGCGAAACGGGCGCCAGGTTGGATGGCTGAACTCAACAACCACCATTCGCCCACCTGGTTTGGTAACCCGTCGAGCTTCAATCAACGCCTTATCGAAATCAGCGGTGTTTCGTAGCCCATAAGAAATGGTGACAACATCAAAGGTATCGGCCTCAAAGGGCAGGTTAAGGGCGTCGGCCTTGGAAAAGTTCAGGTACGGGCGGGCTTTTCGACCCTGGGCCAGCATTCCCTCGCTGAAATCAGTAGCAAAAACCGTTGCCCCAGCCTTAAAGAGGGGTTCAGATGAAGATCCTGGTCCTGCCGCCAGATCTAAAATAACCATTCCTGGCTGCGGGGCGATGATCTTCGTTGCTGCTTTGCGCCAGGCCTTGGTACGACCCAGACTCAAAAGATCATTGACCAGGTCATATCGCTTGGCGACCCCATCAAACATAGCCGCGACCTCATCGGGATCTTTGTTCAAATTGGCGCGGGACATGCTCATATTCTCCCTTGAAGTAGGCTCATCCACAACTTAGGTACATCGAAAGGTTCCCCATGTCGCTATCTGCTACATCGCTTCGATCTTCACTGATCCCACGTTCTACGGCGCTTTCAAACGCTGTTCTGGTTGTCAGTGGAGTTCTTGGCTTAGCAGTGTTGGCTCAAATTGCTGTTCCGGTTCCTGGATCTCCAGTTCCTGTTACAGGTCAAACTTTGGGTGTTTTAATTCTTGGAACTGCGTATGGGTCAACCTTAGGTTTTACTACTTTTGCCATTTACATCGTGGCCGGAATTGCAGGTGCACCAGTATTTGCAAATAGTGGCCATGGTTTGGATCGCATTGTTGGCGCAACTGGTGGTTACTTAATCGGAATGTTGGTTGCAACATTTGTATTAGGGCAGCTGGCACGTTTTCGCTTAGATCAAAATTTCTTAACAGCTCTACCATCGATGTTAATCGGAACAATTACCACTTTTTCATTTGGTCTTGTGTGGTTACACCAATACACAGGGCAAAGTTGGGATTGGACGATTAAAGCAGGATTCACGCCATTTATCGTTGGCGAATTACTAAAGATTGCAATTGCCGGAACATCTCTACCTGCTATTTGGCGCGTGCTTAAGCGCAAAAATTCATAAATATGTCCCAACTTGTTCCTATTACAACTACTCGCCTAGGCGAGCATTTGCCATTGCTGGAATTACTTCCAGAATCAAATCCACTTGCATGGGTTCGTAGTGAGGACGGTTTAGTTGGATGGGGCACTTACGCGACTACAACAGTCAGTGGTCCTCATAGATTCGCAGATGCACGCCACTGGTGGCAGAAACAGTTAGAAAGATTAGCTGTCACAAATTCTGTGCATGGCAGCGGAACTGGCCCAATTTTATTCACATCATTTTCATTTTCCCCTAATGATGTTTCTGTCCTTGTGATTCCGCAAGTAATTGTTGGATCTAAGGGTGAAAAGTCTTGGATTACATGGATTGGCTCAGATCCTCAACCAGTTCTTAAAACTTCACCTGATCATGTTTCTAACGCAGATATGAGTTGGGATGAAAATCCACAGTCCGATATTGAATGGAAAAATCGTGTTACAACGGCGGTCGCGCGCATTCACTCTGGAGATTTAGACAAGGTTGTTTTAGCTAGAGACATCACAATAAAGTCCAATAAAAGTATTGATCCACGGGCCATCTTGAACAAGCTAGCAGTGGAGTATCCATCAACCTGGAAATATTCGATTTCAGGATTAGTTGGTGCAACTCCCGAACTATTACTTCGTCTATCACGCGGAATGATTACTTCACGAGTTTTAGCAGGAACAATTAGCAAGACTGGTGATGATGCAAAAGATTTGGCGTTAGCGGCATCTCTTGCACGATCATCAAAAGATCTTGCAGAACATGAATACGCGGTGCGATCTGTTGCCGATGCAATAGAGCCATTTTGTTCATCTACAAATGTTCCTGAATCCCCATTTGTTTTACACCTTGCAAATGTCATGCATCTTGCAACTGATGTGACAGGTGCACTAGTTGAAACGCTTGCTCATACCGATGCATTTACAATTCTTGAACAATTACATCCAACCGCTGCAGTCTGCGGAACTCCGCGACCAATCGCGGCGGCTCTGATTACTGAAATTGAAGGAATGTCACGTGGTCGTTATGCCGGTCCTGTTGGTTGGATTGATGCAGCAGGTGATGGAGAACTTGGAATTGCACTTCGTTGTGGTCAAATAAATGGTGACACTATTAGAATCTTTGCAGGATGTGGAATTGTTGATGGTTCAGATCCAGAAATTGAATTAGCTGAAACGTATGCAAAGTTTTCACCTATGCGCAGCGCTCTTAAATAGAGGAAAGTGCTTCCACAATCTTCTGTAAATTATCTGCATTTGATTCACGATCAGGTACATCGCACACGACAACACTAACCCCAGATATTGGTGCGTTCACTTCGGCTTCTAGCTCTTTTATGGTTGTGATTTGCTTGGCGCTAACACCCATCGCTTGAGCAATTGCTGCTGGATTTAATCCATGCGGTGTTCCAAATACTGTTTCAAAGCCCTGTACGCCGCGTTGTGGAAGGGTTGAAAAGATTCCGCCCCCATCGTTGTTGATCACAATGAATCGGCAATTGATCTCCTCATTATTAATCAGCCCCGTTAAATCATGTAAGAAAGAAAGATCTCCGAGCAGTGCAATTGTGCCCTTGTGGCCGTAGGCAACGCCTAGCGCTGTTGAAATGTTTCCATCAATACCAGCTAGGCCACGATTAGCGTAAGTGTGTACGCCAGCACGAGGATGAGCAAAACCTTCAAGATCTCGTATTGGTCGTGATGACGATACAAATAGTGCGGTGCCATCAGGAATTAGTGCAGCAATTGTTCGTGCAATAACAGCTTCATTCCATCCACCTAAAGAATCAATTAGCTTTTGTGCGCGCTCAGAAACCTTGTTCCACTTTGCCACCCATTCATCAGACTGAATGACACCTTGAAGATCCGGTAGTTCTGTAAATTTACGATCTGCTTGACGGTCAGAATCCACAGTTGCAAGTCGTTGATCAACAACATATGTAATTGGGCTCGATTTGATAAATGCGTTGATGGATCGCGACAAAGTTGTTCGTCCAATAACCAAGACTGATTGTGGAATTAATGTGCTGCGTATTTCAGGAGATGCCAAAAAGATAGATGCGTGTGCAATTGCAGCAGGAAAAGAAAGTGGATCTTCGGCAATTACTGGCCAACCCAATACCTTTGTGAACTGTGTGATTTCATCAACCGTTAAACCACCACGATCATGTCCGATGACAACAACACCACGTGCGCCGACTAATCGCAATGTGCCTGGCTTAGTACGTGCAACAAACTCTTTTGGTGCGACATTGATCTGTGAAAGCCAATCTGAAGACCCATCTGACAACAAAGGTTCATCAAACTGCAAATTCAAATGAATCGGTCCTGTTCGCAAGCTATCTAGTGGTAATTCCATTGGGTAAACAGGCCCATCAATATCTGCAAAGTACCGAACAGCTTTGCCAAAAATGCGAGCTTGTTCTGTTGTTTGATTTGCACCTGTCTTGCGCAACATCGCTGGGCGATCTGCTGTTAAAACCATCAACGGTGCGTTTGTATGGCTCGCTTCAAGTACGGCTGGATGGTAATTAGCAACAGCTGTTCCGCTAGTACACACAACTGGTACCGGACGGCCAGTTGATTTAATGATTCCAAGTGCGAAAAAGGCTGCGGTTCGCTCATCAATGCGTACATGGATCTTTATTAATCCTTCTTGCGATGCTTCAAAAAATGCTAACGACAAAGGCGCATTGCGCGAACCAGGAGAAATAACCACATCAGCAATTCCTGCTTCGATAATTTGGCGAACAATGTCGCGCGCCAGCGAGGTTGAATTGTTCACTTCAATAGCTCAGCAGTTCTCATAATGCGATTCTTCCACCATTCAAAGCGATCTGCACTGACATCTAAGCCATCAAGGTTAGGAATCACATCACTAATTGCAATTTTTCCATCAACTATGGGCAGCTCGGCTACATTCTTTGCCAGTAGCGAGCCTGTACCAAGTCCGCAATCAAAGTTTATTGTTTCGAAAGAAGCGGCAAGAATCAGACCGTAATTTATACCAACTGCGCTTTCCAGAGCACTTGAAACCACAACTGGTAATCCGTGATGTTCTGCGATTTTGTGAGCGCGCTGGATTCCACCAAGTGGCTGCACTTTTAACATTAAGTAATCAATAGCATCTGTCAGATCAATTGCAAATGGATCTTTGGCTTTTCGAATAACTTCATCGCCAACAATCTTCACATCAACCCGCTTTTTTAATTCACGAAGCTCTTCAATAGTTGCGCACGGTTGTTCAACATATTCAATGTCACCAGCTGAATTGATGAACATCTCTGCCTCATCAACGCTCCATAAGCCATTCACATCAATTCGTATTGCGGCGTTTGGGCGTAAAGTTCTAACGACATCGAGTCGGTAAAGATCTTCGCTGGCATCAGTGCCAACCTTTACTTTAAAGGTGTTAACTGCTGGGAATGAATTAACAATTCTTTCTAAATCTGCCGGATCGTTCAGCGCAGGGATAGTTCCATTAACTGCTACATGTGTGCGAAATAGCTGTGGTTTTGGCGTCGTTGCGGCTTCAAGTGCACACGCTAACCATGGTGCTGATTCAGCATCGTCATACTCAAGAAATGGCGAGAACTCACCCCAGCCATATTCGCCTTGAATTAAAGCGACTTCGCGAACAGTAACGCCACGAAAATTAGTTGTCGTTGGCAGTGCAACTACACGCAAGGATTCAAAGAGATCCATAGATTATGGGCGCTTTGGAAACTTTCCAAAGTCAGGAGCGCGCTTTTCTTTATAAGCATCCCGACCCTCTTGCCCTTCTTCAGTCATGTAAAACAACAATGTTGCATCGCCTGCAAGTTGTTGAACACCAGCAAGACCATCAGTTGCTGCATTCAAACTTGCCTTTAGCAATCGCAGCGCCATAGGAGAATTACGTAACATCTCGCGGCACCATGAAACAGTTTCTGCTTCTAATTCTGCAATCGGAACAACAGTATTCACAAGTCCCATATTCAGCGCTTCTTGTGCGTCGTATTCGCGGGTCATAAACCAAATCTCGCGAGCCTTCTTTTGACCAACATGTGCTGCCAATAATCCAGCACCGTATCCACCATCAAAAGAACCAACCATTGGTCCGGTTTGACCAAACTTTGCATTGTCAGCGGCAATTGTTAAATCGCAAACAACATGTAAAACATGTCCTCCGCCGATTGCCCAACCTGCAACCATGGCAACAATTGGCTTTGGTGTGCGACGAATCTGAACTTGCAGATCTAAAACATTAAGGCGACCGATTCCCTTTTTAGCTAACTTGTCATCGCCTAGGTATCCATCATCACCACGAACGCTGATGTCTCCTCCAGAACAAAATGCTTCTGAACCTTCACCAGTAAAGATGATTACGCCAACTTCTTCATTGTCTCGAGCTAAATCAAATGCTTCGATTAATTCAATAATTGTTTGAGGACGAAATGCATTACGAACCTGCGGACGGTTGATCGTAATCTTGGCGATGCCATCGCCCATTTGATATTTGATATCTATGAAATCTTCGCCGCCGGGTGCTGTCACCCATTGTGGAATCTCACGGCTACCAAAATCGCGCTTGATCGGCTTGCTCACATTTCCTCCATCGTCGTCGCTAGCGATAGCCTACGGTGGCAATGGATACCTCGTCACAACGAATAGTTCTGCGGGTCAGCCCTGCATGCGAAATCTCTCAATTAGCGGGAGAAATCACAGCAGCCCTCGTGGGCGATGGCCCCACCCTTGGTTTCGGAGAAATTTCATCAGAATACGCTCCGAGCAATGCCGCCGTAGCGATCGGAACTTCGGGAACAACTGGTGCCTCTAAAGAGGTTTTGCTGACATCGACTGCACTAATTTCATCGGCGCGAGCTTCTAATAAATTCATTGGTGCTAAATCTGGTGACACCTGGTCACTGTTGCTGCCACTGACTCATGTGGCAGCTGTCAATGTAATTGTGCGCTCAATCGAATTAGGAACAACACCGATTGATCTGCGTAACTTTAAGGGCGAATATCCAAAAGCAGAGTTCACGGCAATTGTTCCAACACAATTATTTCGTGCCTTAAATGGTGACCAAAACTTATTGAGCCACCTTCAGTCAGCAAAAGCTGTATTGGTTGGAGGAGCTGCGTTATCTCAATCTTTGCGTAAGCAAGCAGAATTAGCCGGAATAAAAATTGTTACGACATATGGAATGACTGAAACATGTGGTGGCTGTGTCTACGACGGCACAGCTCTTGAAGGCGTAGAGATTGAAATTCGAAATGGCACAATTTGCATCAAGGGTCCTGTATTAGCTTCGTCAATTTCACTTACTGATGGTTGGTTTAAAACAAATGATTTAGGCCAATACGAAAACGACCAGTTAGTTGTCGTCGGAAGATCAGATGATGTCATTATTTCTGGTGGAGAAAATCTTTCACTTAGCGCTGTTGAAAATTCATTGAACCTTGCATTTCCAGATACTCAATTTGCAGCATTTGCTGTTGAAGACCCGCAGTGGGGACAAATTTTACACGTTGCCGTTGTTGGAGCCATTAGTGATGATCAAATTACTGCCCACCTTGAAAAGGATCTCGGTGGATTTGCAAAACCAAAAGGTATACATCGCATGAGTTCGTTACCATTGCTGGGTATTGGCAAGATCGATCGAAAGAGTTTGGCGAAAGGTGTTGCGAATGAATAAGTGGGTACTAGGAGCACGTCCCCGAACTCTGCCAGCTGCAATTGCTCCAGTTGTCGTTGCATCTGCATTAGCGGGTTCAGATTTTAATTGGTTTCGTGCGGCTTTAGCGCTCAAGGTTGCTGTGTGGTTACAGATCGGCGTCAACTTCGCCAATGATTACAGCGATGGGATCAAGGGTACCGATGATGATCGTGTTGGCCCGATTCGTTTAGTCGCCAGCGGAATAGCAACTTCGAAATCAGTAAAGCGTGCCGCCTTTATCTCTTTTGCTATTGCCTGCATCGCTGGTGCTTGGTTGGCTCTTTTGACCTCACCTTTGCTCATTGTTATTGGAGCAAGCTCTATCGCTGCAGCGTGGGGATACACCGGAGGAAAAAATCCATACGGTTACAAAGGCCTTGGCGACATATCTGTCTTCATTTTCTTTGGTGTGATTGCAACTGTTGGTACTTTTTATGTCCAGACTGAAACAATAACTGGCTTGAGCTTCATTGTTTCAATTCCAATGGGTGCCCTGTCCTGTGCAATTCTTGCAGTTAACAATCTCCGGGACAGACCTAAGGATCAATTAGCCGGAAAATTGACGGTTGCTGTCCGTGTTGGTGACATTAACGCACGATACATGTACGTCTCACTCTTAGTTGTTGCACACATCGCAGCCATTGCAACGTTGATTCCAACAGCACTCTTAACGCTGTTGCTGCTTCCAATGAGTATCTCGATTTCAAGGCAAGTTCTCAGCGGTGTTTCTGGAAAGGACTTAATTCCTGTTTTGGGCCGAACCGGCAAGCTACAGCTTATGTTTTCAATAGTTTTTGCCCTCGCCTTAGCGATACAATAAATACATGTCACGGATTCTTCCACTCATCCTGGTCTTTGGTTTAACAATTTATGCATTAATTGATTGCGCACGAACAGATGAGTCTCAAATCAAAACTCTTCCAAAATGGGGTTGGCTACTTTTGATTATTATTCTTGGGCCACAGGCACTTGCTATTGGCCCAGTTGCATATTTAATTGCTGGAAGAAACAAGCCAAAGGGACGCAAAGCTCCTAAGCGACGTATTCTGCCGCCAGATGATGATCCAGATTTCTTGGGAAAGCTTTAAAGACCCGAATACGTGTGCTTTCCAGTTCCCCAAATATTTACGTACACATAATTAAACAAGAATGTAGAGCCCGCGAATAAACATAACCATGCAGCTCTGCGTCCACGCCAACCGATAGTCACTCGGGCATGCAAGTAAGCCGCATACGCCACCCATGTAATAAATGCCCATGTCTCTTTAGGATCCCAGCCCCAATAACGACCCCAAGCGCTTTCGGCCCAAATAGCTCCTGCAATAACTGAAAATGTCCACAGTGGAAATACAAATGCAACCAATCGGTACGACAGTTGATCAAGAACTTCTAATGAAGGAAGACGTTTAGCCCACGCTGTTCGCTCGCCCTTCAGCTCCATTTTATCTAAATACAAATACGCTGCTGCAATAACATTTGCTAACAAGAATACGCCACCTGAAATAATTGCAGTAGAAACGTGAATTACTAACCACGGTGACTTGAGAGCTGGAACCAAGGGAGCACTTGGTACATACAAAACTGTTACCGCGGTTCCGAGAGTGAGCAAGACTGAAATTGAAACAAGTAAACCCAGCCATCGAAGATCGTATTTACGCAATGCACCAAGATATGCGCCGGTAAATGCAAGTGCTCCAGTAATCGAAAACTCGTACATGTTTCCCCATGGGACACGTCCTGCAGAAATTCCGCGAGTAATCACACCTACAAACAAAAGAATAAAACCTAAAACCATCATGGCCGTAGCTATACGTGCAACTTTTTCAGTCCGCTTGTAATCCAAGGTCTTCGTGGTCTCATTGGGAACTTTCACTGCCCATGCTGTCTCTAATGCATGAGCTAAAAATGCCAAGGTATATACAGCCATGGCAGAGTAAATAAAATAGTTTGACGCAAAAGCCCACGAACGTGACATCTATCTCTCTCCCTTTAGTATCCGTACAAACTGTTCCATTTCCACATCTAGCCCTGGTGCATCATTTTTTGCTAATCCAGCAACTTCTACCTGTGAATCCACTCGAATCCAAATACGTCGTCTGCGAGTAAATAGTGATGCGAGCAATCCAAGGATGGCAACAATACCGCCCAACAATGCGAAATTCTTTCCGGGATCTGCAACGAAGTTAAGGTTGACCCATTGGAGATAACCTTCAAATGTGATTGATCCACCTGGATACTCAAAGATTTCTCCTGGTTTTAAAGACTTAAGACCGACCTGAAGCATCTTCGAGGTATCTATTCTGTAAACAGATTGAGGAATACCAGAATCCAATCCAAGATCACCGGCCCATGCCGCTAACAACAAACGCGGATCAAGTGCCTTAGGGAACGCGCTTAGTGCACCACCACCGTTGGCATCACGAACATATGTCGGAACAAAAGATCCAACAAATCCAATTTGCGGATCTGCATCTGGGACTTTAATTGCACCAATTGATCGAAGATTTAAATCCTGAGGCAAGAAAGGAACAGGACCTTGGAATGCGACATCGCCCTTAGAATCTCTAACAGTGACAACAGGTGAGTAACCATTAGCTTGCAAATAAACTCGAGTGTTTCCAATTGTTAATGGACTATTGACTTTAATGGTTTTCTTTTCTACCCCTGATGAATCTTCATCAAGAAGTGAAACTTCTAATGTGTAATCTTCTGGTGCGCTAGTTTCGAGGTTGTACTGTGCATCAAAATTATCTGCAGTCAACATAAAGGCTGGCAGATTTGCATCTTTATACAATTTTCCGTAGGTCAGGGTGTCATAACTTGTAGGTGTGTTCACAAATCTTTCACCGACATTTATTATTGCTTCACCACGCATGCCAAATAGCGAACTAAAACTGATTCCTAGCAAAACAAGAATTAACGCTAAATGGAAAAATAGATTTCCAGTTTCGCGCATAAAACCCTTTTCAGCAGATATTGAGCCATCTTTTTCTAAGACCCTAAAGCGCTTTGACTTAAACCATGCACGTGCGGCATCTAATTCTGTTCCATTTGCTTCCCATGCTGAGTGATGTTCCATGCGGGAGAGATTCTTAGGTGTTGCTGGTGGTAAAGCTCGTGCAGCATGAAGATGTTCAATTGTTCGAGGTAATACGCATCCGATTAACGATATGAATAAGAGAATGTAAATAGCGCTAAACCAGGGTGATCCGTAGACATCAAATAGATAAAAACGATCCAACCATCGCGCAAGATCTGGGGAATCCTTAAAGTACTGACCAACCTGTATTGGGTTTTGGGTACGTTGCGGAAACAATGAGCCAGGAATAGATGCCACCCCGAGCATTAACAGCAGGATCAGTGCGGTGCGCATGCTGGTTAGCTGACGCCATGAATAACGCAAAATACCTGCGCCATCTAGCTCTGGAAGCTCTGTTTGCTGACTCATTAAATCACCGGGATGAAGTCAGAGATTAGGGAGCGCATTGAATTCAAGATTTGACTCCAGAAACCAAGAACTTGAAGAACTCCGATTGCAATCAAGAAAACTCCACCAAATTTCGAAATAACATCGCCGCGTCGATAAATAAGTGAACGCAACTTCGCAGACTTATCTAGAGATAAGCCCGAAAGAATAAATGGAAGACCAAGTCCTAAGCAGTAACCAAAGGAGAGAACCGCTCCACGCACTGCACTTGATTCTTGAAAAGCTAATGTCTGCACCGCTGCTAATGCCGGCCCAATACACGGTGTCCAACCAATACCAAATAATACGCCAAGTAGCGGCGCACCTAGTAACCCACCAGTTGTTCGCATCTTTGGTCTAATTGTTGGAGAAAAAGGAAAACGCCCATAGAAGATAAAACCTAAGAAAATTGTGACTAGACCTAGAATTCTTGAAATGATCTCTTCATTGGCGGATAGCTGATTTCCCAAGCCGCCAAATAATGCACCGTAGGAAACAAAAACGGCGCTAAAACCTAGAACAAACAAAAGCGAACCTAGAAAAACTTTGCCGCGGCTTACGGAAAATCCAGCTGCAAATGAAAGATAGCCGGGCACTAATGGCAAAACACATGGAGACAGAAATGAAATAATTCCTGCAATAAATGCAAATGGGAAAGCAGCGACTAGGACTCCTGAAAAGATTTGCTCTACAAAAAACTCTTTCATTCGGCGCTCACCCGTTCAATCAGCTTGGTCAAAGAAGCCACAGTAACTACTCCTGAAATACGTGCAGCCACCCGCCCATTCTTATCCAGAATTACCGTCGAGGGTATGGCATTTGCCGGCAGTGAACCCTTAAATCCAATCAAAATCGAATCATCGATCACTGTTGGATAAGGGATCTTAAATCTACGTTCAAATGCCTCGGCATTTGCAGGGTTATCGCGAGTTAAAATTCCGATGAAAGCAACATCGGTATATTTGTTTGCTAAAGAAACAAGTATCGGCGCTTCAGCCCGACATGGCGAACACCATGACGCCCATACATTTACAACTGCAACCCTGTCCTTTGTGTATGTGTAATTAGTCCCGGACAAAGTTAACCCAGTGATTACTGGAGCAATTTTTCTATCTGTAATCTTGATAAATGTTGTAGATCCATCACCAGAAACAAAACTTTCTTCTGCCGAAGATGATCCACCTCCACCGCACCCGGTAAGTACAATTGCTAAGGCAATCAGAGGTACAAATTTCTTCATTACTTGTTTTCGGGTAATAAGTGACGCGCTGGTTCAGAATAAGTTAGTCCAGAAATAAATCCTTCATCATCAAAATGAACACTAGTGACGGATGCAAGTGTGCACTCACGTTTACGAGGATCATGCAATAGGCGACGGTTTTCAATTGCGCTGCGTAAAATCCAGATGGGCAGCTGATGCGATATACAAATTGCATCTTTGCCATTAGCAGCATCACGAGCCGCAAAGATTGCTGCAAGCATTCGATTAATTTGTTGTTCGTATGGCTCGCCCCACGATGGCTTCCATGGATTCCATAAATGCTTCCAAGCTGCAGGATGACGCAAAACTCCATCACCCACGCCAAATGGCTTTCCTTCAAAAATGTTCGCTGCTTCAATTAATCGTTCATCAGTTGTAATAGCAATATTGTGCGCAGCGGCAATAGGTGCAGCAGTTTCTTGTGCACGTTGCAGGGGTGACACATGAAGAGCACCTAAATCAACCGTCTTTGACCACTCGCCAATTGTGCTTGCCATCTCTTGTCCACGATCAGACAAGCGCCAACCAGGTTGGCGGCCGTACAAAATTTTGTCTGGATTATGGACTTCTCCGTGACGGACTACGTGAACTGTTGAACTCATTGGCAAAGCATAAAGCGTCCCGAATCCCCGTCTATCGGTAAGGTAGTGACATGGCACTCACAGGTAATCGAGCTGCCTTCTTTGATGTGGATAACACGCTTATTCGTGGCTCAACCATTTATTTCTTGGGCCGCGGCATGTACCAGCGTGGTTACTTCACCAAGAAGGATATTTCACGATTTGTATTAGCCAACCTGAGATTTCGCTTAACTGGAAAAGAAAACAAAGAAGAGATTGCTCGTTTTCAAGATGCAGCAACAGATTTTATTGGCGGACACAACGTCAAAGATATCGAAGCAATTGCTCAACAAATTTATGACGAGTTCGTCTCTCCTGCAATGTGGCAGGGAACAATTGATATCGCGCAATCACATATCGCAAATGGAGTTGATGTCTATTTAGTAACGGCTGCTCCAGAAGATATGGCTACTTTGATTGCCAAAAGATTGGGTTTAACTGGCGCACTTGGAAGCCGTGCAGAAATTAAAGATGGCCTTTACACAGGTCAGATGAATGGCGCTTTGTTGCATGGAAAAGAGAAGGCGGTCGCGGTTCGCAAGTTAGCTGAGGAAAAAGGTTTCGATCTAAACAACTGTTTTGCTTATTCGGATAGCAACAATGACCTACCTTTATTGCAATGCGTTGGACATCCATCAGCAATAAATCCAGATGCGCTGCTCGGTTTACGTGCAATGGCTGAAGGTTGGCCAATCCATGATTTCCGTCGTGCGCGGTTTATTGGTCGGGCAATCTCCCCGATTGTGGTTCGACTTGCTGCGCTTGGCACCTGGTTCACCCCGCGCAAACGTAAAGGGTAATTAACAAGAACATCAGATATGCCAGTAATGTAGGCAAGTTATGGAAATGCGCTCTTTCTCCGACTACCTTCGTAGTGTTGATGATGCTGCCCTTTTGAATTTATTTTCAGCTCGTCCAGACTTGGTTACACCAGTGCCGCCAGATATTGCTTCACTTGCTGTGCGCGCTTGTTCCGCCCCTAGTTTGGCCAGAGCAATTGATTCACTCAATCAATGGCAGTTTCAAGTATTAGAAGCGGCCGCCTCTGTAAATGAGCCATTCTTAGAAAAAAACGTTATCGCCCTTACTGATAAAGAAGCAAAAACTGCTTTAGAATATCTAGTAACAATTGGCCTTGTTTATCCTTCTGAGGACGGGATGCGTTTGCCCACACAATTGCGCGATGTAATTGGAACAGAGCCTGCAGGCTTAGGTCCAGCATCGATGGCAAAGTTAAAAATTAGTGATTTAGATGATGCGCCAGCTGATGCAAAGAAAGTTTTGGATCGATTGGTATGGGGACCTCCACGCGGAAGTGTTGGTGAGATAAAGAATCCTGGACCCGGGGTCACTTGGTTACTTGAAAAGAAATTCTTAGTTCCGCTTGATCAGCGAACTGTGATCTTACCTCGCGAAGTTGCAATTGCCTTGCGCGGAGGAAAAATTCACAAAGAGCGATTTATTAAGCAACCGGTACTAAGTGGTGCCAAGCGAAATGAGAGCCAAGTAAATCTTGCAGCTATCGCAAATGTTTCAACAGTCTTGCGATGGGTAGAAGAGCTTCTTAATTTCTGGGCTGATGAACCAGCAGATGCATTAAGAGCAGGCGGATTAGGTGTTCGTGATCTTAAAATCATTTCAACACACTTAGGTGTCGATGAATCATGTACCGCCTTTGTTGCAGAACTGGCATATCTTGCATCTTTGATTAGTTTTGATGCTGATGATCGAATATTGCCAAGTAACAAATTTGATATTTGGCTGATGCAAACACCAGCTGATCGTTGGCAGATGTTGGCATCACAATGGCTAATTACTTCTAGAGTCAGTGGGTTAGTAGGTCGAGTCGAGGCTAAAAATGTTGCTGCCCTTGGTCCCGAATTAGATCGAGTAAATGCTGCACGTGTACGTGCATTAACTCTTCAATTACTGCAAGAAAACCAAGGTATAGCTCCTGACTGGAACAAATTTAAAGAAGTTTTATCCTGGAGAGCTCCAGTACGTCGCAACTCTTCGCTTCAAGAAGAGCTTGCAGAATGGACCCTTCGTGAGGCTGAATGGCTTGGAATTACGGGGCAAGGTGCGCTATCAAAATTTGGCGCTCAATTTCTAAATGGTGATGATTTAAGTTCCATCAATGAAGATCTGCCAAAGACGGTTGATCACATATTGATTCAAAGTGATAACACTGCAATCGCACCAGGGCCACTAGAACATGAAATTTCGCAAGCACTTGCAATGATGGCCGAGATTGAAAGTCGTGGCGGTGCAACTGTCTATCGTTTCACTGAAAGCACGATTCGAAGGGCGTTAGATCACGGCAAGACTGGCGATGAGATTAAAACATTTTTAACAAAGACATCAAAGACACCAATGCCACAGCCCCTTGAATATTTAATTGCTGATGTTGCAAAGAAGCATGGCAAGTTACGTGTTGGCAATACATCCTCATTTATCCGATGCGAGGACACTGCACTAATTTCACAGATTATGAATGACAAGAAACTTGAAATCTTAGCTCTGCGCCGAATTGCCCCCGAAGTTGTTATTTGCGATATGGATGCAACGGATGCAATGCGTGTGCTGCGTGAATGCGGATATCTACCTGCAGGAGAATCTGCAAATGGAATGATTTTGACTGGACCAAAAAGTAACCGTGCATTAACAAAGCCTCGCCCTCCACGTATAATTGGTGAAGTCGAAATTCCTGATGCCGAAAGTTTAAAGACGGCAATTCGCACTTTGCGTACTGGTGAAAAATCAACCTACCGCCAAACGCGTTTACGTCAGGTAGCTAGCGAAGCGTTAGGTCAACTCCCCCGTACAACTGCAAATGAAACAATGGATATTCTTAATCAATTCATTGTTGATGAAAAAACCCTTTCAATTGGGTACGCCGATAACAATGGTGGAGTAACCCATCGAATTATTGACCCCATAAGGATTAGCGCTGGTGCCTTGATTGCTCGCGATCATGCAACTGGTGAGGTCCAATCCTTCAGAATTCCACGCATCACTGGCGTGGCACCGCTATAGACTTACCCCATGTTGGCAGCCCTCGAAGCAATAGTTAAGTTGGAATCACCAACTGAAGATCTAGATGCCTGCCGCGATGTAGTTCATTTAGCAAGTGACATAGCGACCAGAATTTTAGGAACACCTGCAGAAATTCGTGAAGTAAATGGTCGTCCAGTTTTCTGGTGGGGTGCAACTAATCCTGATGTTGTAGTCCTTGCTCATTTAGACACCGTATGGCCTAAAGGATCATTCCAGCCTTTATGGAGCGTTGAAGGAACAACTGCTCGCGGGCCAGGAATTTTTGACATGAAAGCAGGATTTGTTCAAGCGTTATACGCAATGAAAGGAATCACCGGAAGCGCCGCATTAGTAGCTACTACTGATGAAGAAACGGGAAGTGCAACTAGCAAAGATTTCATTAAAGAAATTTCTGCTGCAGCAAAAGCTGTCTTGGTTTTAGAGGCGACTCTTGACGGTAAGGTCAAAACGGGCCGCAAAGGCACAGCGATGTACCAAGTTAAAATTCATGGCAAGGCATCACATGCTGGACTTGAACCTGAAAAGGGCATTAATGCAACAGTAGAGATTGCACATGCTGTTTTGGCAATTACTGCGATGGAAAATTCTGAGCACGGAACAACAGTTGTTCCAACCACGTTACATGCAGGCAACACAACAAACACAGTCCCAGATTTAGCTGTTCTGGATATTGATATCCGTTCGTATTCAATGGATGATCTAAAACGGGTTGATGCTGCAATTAAGGGTTTAACACCTGTCAATTCCGCTGCCCGTTATGAAATTACTGGTGGATTTAACCGCCCTCCCCTAGAAACAACGTCAACCATGGCGCTATATGAACGTGCCGAGAAAGTTGCTAAAGAACTTGGCATGCCACCTTTGGGGCATGCATCAGTTGGTGGAGCAAGTGATGGCAACTTTGCCGCTGCTGCAGGAGCACAAGTTCTAGATGGACTTGGTGCAGTAGGCGGTGGAGCACACGCAGCGCATGAATGGGTAGACATCAGTACCCTTGAAGATCGCAGCACGCTATTACATGCGCTAATAAAGGATCTACTTAATGACTGATGGTCCATTAATTGTTCAGAGCGATAAAACGTTGCTGCTCGATATCGACCATCCAATGTCTACTGAGTGTCGACGCGCGATTGCGCCATTTGCCGAGCTAGAGCGATCACCTGAACACATTCACACATATCGTTTAACTCCTCTTGGATTATGGAACGCCCGTGCTGCGGGGCATGATGCAGAACAAGTAATTGATACTTTAATTAAGTATTCGCGTTACGCAGTTCCACATTCAATTCTTATCGATGTTGCCGAAACAATGTCTCGCTATGGACGCTTGCGTCTTGAGATGGACCCTGTACACGGTTTGATTCTGATTACGACTGATACCGCTGTACTTGAAGAAGTTATTAGGGCTAAGAAGATCGCTCCATTACTTGGTGCTCGAATTGATCCAGAGACAATTACTGTTTTGCCAAGCCAGCGTGGACAAATTAAACAATCTTTATTGCGTCTGGGCTGGCCAGCAGAGGACTTCGCGGGTTATGTTGATGGTCAAGCACATGAGATTTCTTTGGTCCAAAAGGATTGGAAGATACGTCCTTACCAAGAACTTGCCGCTGAAGGTTTTTGGCACGGGGGTTCCGGTGTTGTGGTTCTGCCCTGTGGTGCAGGAAAAACTATTGTCGGAGCGGCCGCAATGGCACACGCAAAGGCAACAACATTAATTTTGGTAACAAACACAATTGCTGCGCGTCAATGGCGTGAAGAATTGTTGAAGCGAACAACACTTAATGAGGATGAAATTGGTGAGTACTCCGGTGCGAAGAAAGAGATTCGCCCTGTAACTATTGCTACGTACCAAGTTATGACGAAGAAGAAAAATGGTGTCTACGCGCACTTAGATCTCTTTGATTCATATGACTGGGGCCTAATTATCTATGATGAAGTGCACTTGTTACCTGCACCCATCTTTCGCTTTACCGCAGATATTCAATCTCGCCGCCGCTTAGGGTTGACAGCAACTTTGGTTCGCGAAGATGGCATGGAGGGCGAAGTTTTCTCGCTTATTGGGCCAAAACGTTTTGATGTTCCTTGGAAAGAAATTGAAGCGCAAGGGTATATCGCGCCAGCTGAATGTATTGAAGTCCGCGTTAATCTGACTGAAACAGAACGTTTGGCGTACGCAACCGCAGAACCAGAAAATCGATATCGTAATTGTGCAACGACTCGTACAAAGCGCGATGTGGTTCAGGCTTTGGTAGAAAAGCACGCCGATGATCAGGTGCTGGTAATTGGCCAATACATTGACCAACTTGATGATTTATCTGAAGTATTGGGTGCCCCGCTAATTAAGGGCGAAACCCCAATTAAAGAGCGAGAAATTTTGTTTAATCAATTTAGAACTGGCGAAATTAAGTGTCTAGTTGTGTCAAAGGTTGCTAACTTTTCAATTGATTTGCCTGATGCAACAATTGCAATTCAGGTATCCGGTGCTTTTGGTAGCCGTCAAGAAGAAGCGCAACGTTTAGGACGCATCTTGCGACCAAAATCTGATGGCCGTGGCGCAAAGTTTTATTCAGTAATTTCTAGAGATACTATCGATCAGGATTTTGCACAAAACCGTCAGCGCTTCTTAGCTGAACAAGGTTACTCATACAAGATTATTGATGCCGACGATGTGTTTCAAGGGAAGATCTAAACCGTTCTGGATCTACGCGCCAGAAATCGTGGTGCTTTCCATCGATATGCGTAACGGGAATTTTCTCACCGTATAGTTTTTCTAACTCTTCACTTCCATCAATAAGAATCTCTTGAAGATCAAAATCGAGCTCACTCTGCATTGATTGCAAAATCTGTAACGCATCCTCGCAGAGATGGCAACCTGTTCGGCTATAAATTGTTATGAGGGTCATCAACTACCCCTTCCTGACCTGTCAATTCACTTAGAGAATTGCTATTTCCTACCCCTGACCTTAAACCACGCTCGATGCCCTGATAACGTTCGGCTCATGTTGCGTATGAAGAGATTAGGGGCAATCGCCTTTGTAACCGCTCTTATCGCCACAGTTCTAACTGCGCCATCTGCCCCCGCTTTAGCTTTTAAACAAATCCCTGCAACTAATTGGGGTTATGTATTTGCAGGCACTGATCCCGTAACTAATTCCACGCCTCGCCCAACACCAAGAAATCTTGAAGCTCAATCTAAATTTGTTGTTAAGTACAACAACTTTCCAGATTGGGCAAAAAAAGAAATTCAGGCGGCAGTAAATGTTTGGTCTGCAAATTTTAATTCTTCAGTCGTAATCACAGTTGATGCCTCTTGGGGCAGATCAAGTTCTTGGGGCGTACTGGGAAGTGCACGTCCAGGAAGTTTCTTTTCAGCATTTTCTGGAGCACCTGATTCATCATTGTGGTACTCATCGGCTATCGCTAATGCATTGGCTGGAAAAGATTTAGATAAAGCTGATCCTGAAATTGTTATTCAAGTGAACTCTGCAGCTACATGGAATATGCGAGGCGATGGAGCGCCATCAACAAGTGAATATGATCTTGAATCTGTCTTCATTCACGAACTAGGCCACGGTCTTGGTTTTCTTTCTAATGATTCATACGATGCTACTTTTGCATTAGGTAGCTTGGATCAGCCAACACCTTTTGATGCATACCTGCAGACTTCTGACGGGCGTCGTCTCGCCGATTTGCCAACACCTTCAAAGGAGCTTGGTGCTGCACTCACTTCATCATTGGTCTGGAATGGTGCCCTTGGAATAAAAGCAAATGGCGGAGTCAAACCAAAAATGTACACACCATCTAGATATGAATCTGGTTCATCAACATCGCACTTGGATGAAAGTACCTTTTCAAAATCTGGCCTTGATTCAGTAATGACCCCAAACCTTGATCCAGGAGAAGTATTTCGACAACCCGGTCCACTTCTTCTGGCCATGATGGAAGACATGCGCAACAAGCCACCAGCGGGTGTGGCAACAGAACTTCCACTTTCTCCTCGAAATGTTCAGGCTTTCACGGGTGATTCAACTGCACTAGTTTCTTTTGACCCACCAGTGAATTTACGAACCGCCCAAATCAGCGAATATGTTGTTAAAAACATCAAGACGGGTTTAGAAAAGAAATCCCTTTCTAGTCCCGTACTGATGAGTGGTTTAAAAAATGGTACTTCTTACACTTTTTCAGTTGTAGCAAAAAATGCTTTAGGCGTATCAGACCCGGTAACAACTAAGGCAGTTACACCACAGCCTGGTTGGAAGAGCACAGTTTTAGATAGCACCGCCGATGGGAAGAGTGTCGTAAGTACTACATTTAATGGCCAGCCAGCCATTGCGTACACAGACACAAAAAGGGGTGATCTAAAGCTTGCAACTTATGATGGCACGAAGTGGAAGAAAGCTACTGTCGATGGTTCTGGTGGCAGCAGTGGGCGCACAACTAACTCTATTTCCGGCTCTATTTCTATGTGTGTAAATGGCAGTGGAGTAAAACAAACACTTCATATTTTTTACAGTGATTCAACTGAAAAAGATCTTCGCTACGCAACTTACAACGGTAAGACCTTTACAATCGAAGTAGTAGATGGCAATGGCCCCGTGGTCAACGAATACACAGACCCAATTAGAGTACGAACATCCAGTGATGTAAGTGTCGCAAATGCCTGTGTCGCTACGGCTAGTGCAGTGCAGGTCTTTTATCGTGACGAAACACAAGGAGTGTTGCTTGGCGCAGTAAAGACAAAGACTTCCCCTTGGAAATATGAGTTACTTGATGGTGATCGCAAAACTGAGGGTCGCACTACAGGTGATGTTGGATTCCACTTACAAGCAATCTTTGATGGCAGCAAGGTTTATGTTGCATACGATTCTGTTGTGTCTATGAACCTTAAGAAAGAGATTACTTCTGGTGCAATTCGAATTGCAACACGTACAGGTATTGATCCAAATGCATGGATTTATCAAACTCTAGATATATCTACTGATGAGGCCTCGGTCTTTGGCTTTGATGTTGCACTTGCGAAGGTAGTGGGCGATGTAATGGCTACATGGTTAGCCGCATCAACTGTTACAGCACCAAAACCCAATCAAGTGCGTTGGGCCCTATTGAGTGATCCAACAAAGATTTCGAAGTTAACAACGGAGAATTTCGGAACTCCTGGCGAGTACTTAGTAACAGATGGAAGAACAATTATTTTTAATTGTCAGGAAAGATTATGTGCTCTGGAGATAAACAAAAAAGAGTTAGGCCAAGCGGCAATACGCTTAGTGAGCAGCACCCAAGGCTCTGAACCTACTCAGAGCGCTTGGGTAACTATTAATCGAGTGAAACATCTGCTTGCCACAATTAATGGCAAACTTGCACTTCTAAAGCCGTAATTATTACTTAGCGTTACGGCGCTGAATGCGAGTCTTCTTAAGAAGCTTCTTGTGCTTCTTCTTCGCCATGCGCTTGCGTCGCTTTTTAATTACGGAACCCATATGTCACGCTCTCATTTCTAAAGTTCGCACTGAGTGTGCGGGGGTTTAGGTTACCGCGTAAGTAGGGTAAATATCGAAACCGATTCTGCGCTTGAAGTAAGGGTTAAAACCCCTAGCTCCTTAGAAATGAGCAGGCCAAGCACTTCTTTTTGGCCTACGGGGCCGCTATGGGCTGCAGCAATAACACCTTTGGAGTCAAAGGTAAGCAATAACGGTGTTGGAGTTTTTGGGTTCCAATTCAATTGTGCAATTGCACCTGTTGAAATAAAAAATGCTTGAGTACTAGATGCAGAAAGTGCTGGGCCAGTTGAGGCAAATCGGTATGTCCACGTTGGTACAAAGGAAGTAGAAAACTTTGTAACCGCAGTTTCTGTTTTATTTGAAGCGGTTACTTCACCCGCAAGGAGTAATGAAGAAGAAGCGCTGTTCCAGATACGTTGACCTTTTGCAATGGAACTTCGAACCA
>JBILJK010000038.1:0-8440 GCA_044377285.1 Candidatus Planktophila sp. | reverse complement strand
CACCGCCATGGTTTGTGTATCCAAGTTCGGCTAAGGCTGTTGTGTGCACGATCGCTGGTCCTGCTAAACGAATTCCAGCAGGGGCCTGGTTAGCTTCAATGGTTGCGATTAACTCGGCGAGCGCTTCTTTGCGTGATGTGAAGAGCAATGCATTATTGAGCATTGAAAATTGTGAGTTGCTACTGCAGATTCTCCAGCCGTCACCATGTGTGATTTTTGCATGAGGGTGTTTTTCAGAGAAGAGCTCCAAGCCATCACTAAATTGCTGCAGGAATTCGAGGCGTTGTTCATAGCTTGTATGCATGAGGGAAGTTTAAAGTGGCAGAGCGTGAAAATCTAGAGATGGGCAGCCATTTGCCCAGCGCAAAAGGGTCTGCGCCCTATACGATTTCGCCAACCTTATTCAAGAAAAGAGAGAATCCATGGGCGCTTGTAGCTGCACATACACCAGAGATGAAGAGAAGAACTGCGACGGAACACATAAGGTCGTAAAGGCTGTTAAGGCAGAATTGGCTGAGAAACTAGAAGCAAATGGCTTTCCTCATGCAGCTGAGTATGTGAGAAACAACTAATTTCCCTTTAGGTGGATTGACGGGGAATAAATCTAGAAACCGTTAGGTGCTCTGAGTACTTTTGCTTTGGATTTTGTATTCTAGATAAAAGTGCTTTTGCGGCGGCTTCGCCCTGCTCAGGGATATTGATATCGATACTTGAGATCTTTGGATAGACATACGAGCAGAAATCATCATTATCTAGACCCAGGACCGCTGTTTCCTCAGGGATAGCTCGGTTCTGCTCTCGCAGGTAGTTGATTACCGCTGCTGCCATCAAATCATTTCCACAAATAATTGCGTCAAAATTAAAAATTGTAACTAATTTCCTAATTTCAATATTTGCTTGATCAAAGGTAAAGCTAGAGGTGTTCACAACATCAAATTTGACGGATTTTTCATTAATTTCCGACATGATTTTTAAGAAGCAATTATTTCGGTTCAGGCCCGGGATTGAATCGAGGGGGCCGTTAAACAGGAGAAATCTCTTTTTGCCCTTGGTACGTAGATATAAAATGGCTTCTTTCATGCCGTGGTATTCATTGGTGCCAACAGAGTCAATCTTGGTGCCTCGAATGTGGGGACCAATAAGGACTGTTGGGATGGTTAGCTTCTTTAGCTTGTCCACTGTGGTCGGAGAGAAGGTAATAGGGCCAAAGATAAATCCATCGACGAAGCCGGAGCCAGCCTTTTCAATTTGCTCTTGAATCTCTTCTTCATTGTTTGCCGATGCGCTGAGCAAGATGTGGTAGCCGCTCTTGCTGATTGCATTTTCAATTGTTTCAGCCAGAGTCGTATAGAAAGGATTGGAGATATTTGCCAAACTTAAAAGGATTCTGTTGGTCTTTCGTGAGCGCAGTGCTTGCCCATCTGTGTTTACTTTGTAGCCAAGCTCCTTGATGGACCTTAGTACTCGCAGGCGTGTGTTTTCAGAGCAGGGAGACTTATTGATTACCCGTGAAACCGTTGCCGTTGACACACCAGCATGCAAGGCAACATCGGCGATAGTTGATTTGGCTCTTGTCATCGTGGTCCCAGCCTATCAATTGCCAAATTCTCTATTTGGATTGTTCTAAAGCCTTATCAATTATTTCTTGGATTCCTTCAATCTCATAAAAATTAGGTGGGATTGATGCATCGATCGTAACCATCAAACTGGCCCACCGTGCTCCTATCTCAAGTAAGACCTTTCCTGGCGTGATGCCTAAGGCATAGCCTGTGAGAAATCCTGCTAAGAATGAATCTCCTGCACCTGTTGTATCAATTGTCTTTACGGGAAAAGCAGGTTGATGAACTTTTCCTGACTTGCTATAGATTGTTGAACCGGTAAGTCCTCGTGTGACAACAATTAATGGGAAGCGATCTAGATACTCTTCAAAGGGTAATTCCTTTGGAATATCTGCAATGGAGCCGATCACGATGTCGGCTGACACCTTTGGATCTGCATTCAATGCGGCTAATCCAATAACAATTGTGCAGCCCAGCTCGCGGACATACTCCATTTCATCTCGCCACTCTTCATACCAGTGTGTGAACAAAGCAATATCCCCAGACTTAATTCCAGAGTTCCTGAAAGTAAGTCCGCCATGATCCTTGATTGGTTTGCTCAGCAACATCAGTGTTCGCTCACCAGATTTATCGACGATCACTAGACAGCGGGGGGTTCCTTGTTCACCTCTAGTGATGTGCAGGGGATTGAAGCCGCTGCTTTGCAAAACTGGTTCAACTAGCTTTGCTGCATCGTCATTTCCAAGATAGGTGATGAAGCCTGTTTCAATGGGTCCTGAAGCGATACCGATTGCAATATTTGAGGTACTTCCACCGCACCGATTAATTGCCTCGGTGGGCAGGTGGAAGTTACCGACAACTATCTCTGTTTGTAGCTTGAGAACTACATCTTCGGCGACATGACCGATGACCCATACTTTACGCATCTACAAATCACCTCAACTTCCCAATTAGATGAAAAATACTACAGACCTACTTCATTCTGCTCGAAGCTAAAGTCTCATATGCAGTTTTCATGGTCTTGATCTCGCTCCATGAAACTTCTTTTAGCCATGGGATGCTATAGAAGTCTGCACTTTCGATTTTTTGAGCACACATGAGGGCTCCTGCTTGGGCAGCAACAGTGTCGGTGTCACCCTTTAGCTCGCAAGAGAGGCGGTAGGCATCTAAGCAATCTTTAGCACGATCAATAACCCAGGTGACGGCTCGGAGAGTCTCCAGTGAATCCAGAGTGATTCCATTTACTGGTGGCTGCCATGAATCATAATTTTTAATGAACTCTGGAAAGTCACTAGGAAGATCTGGGATTGCGGCAACCTCTGCCTTGAGTACTTCAAAGTTTGAGCGAGGATTGCTTTCAAGTGCTTCGCTAAACAAAGCTGATGCAAGTACTCCTGCATATGCTGCAACTAGGTTGTGGTGAGTTGCTGTTGCTAGTTCAAAGACCATGGCTCTGCGCTCTTTGGCTTGGGATGCGGGATAGGCAAGCCCAATCATTGAGGTTCTCATCAGACCACCATTGGTGTTTCCAACCATGGCCATTAGCTTTGGTTCCATTGGGATACCAAGTGCAAAACGAGTTGTTGGCCCAAGTCCGCGCAAATTTGGCACCTGTGCTTTTAAATCTCTTAAGAAGTTTGCTTTGGCGTTAGCCAAGGTTGAGTTTGCAAATGTTTCTATTGTGATCAGACTTAATAGGGTGTCATCGCTCACCCCTCCCCATGGCCAATCGTCACGGGTGCCCATTCGTTCAATCTGAACAGGCGGTGCATCGTGGATTTCATACTCCACGCCGATCGCATCGCCGCCGGCAAAGGCCAAAAGAGCCGTTGCAATGCGCATCTCAGCCGAGCTAGCTCCACTGTTTTCTATGCCTTGGGGTAGTACTCCCGCCGCAATAAAGTCCTGAATTTTCATCCGTGCCCCCTCTTGACTAAATCGTGCTTTGCTGTAGTTTGGGTCACAATAATGTAATCGATTACATTTGTCAACGAGGAAGTGGATCTCTGAAAGGGGTATCGATAGTGATAAGCAAGAAAACTAAATATCTGGCGGGGCTTGCAGCCCTGTCACTCTCATTAAGTTCAATCGCATTTGCGACTCAAGCTTCGGCAGCACCCGTGAATATTACATTTTCAATGGGAACTGGAGTTGACCAAGTGTGTTGGTCGAAATACATAACGGCAAATTGGAAAGATCCAAAGTATAAGTTCAAGATTTCCAATAGTACGGGAGCAGATATTAAAGATCAGACTGCAATCGCCTCTGGCGGCGGTCCGGACATTATTTATTCAGCTGGACCTAGCGTTACTTTAAAGTATGCCAAGGCGGGACAGATAGTTGACCTTGGAAAGTACTCCAAGCAATACGGCTGGGATAAAGCCTTTGCTCCTTGGGCACTTTCTTTAGGTTCTTATAAGGGAAAAGTTTATAGTCTTCAAGGGGAAACTGAAGCTATGGTCATGTTCTACAACAAGACCGTGATGGATAAGTTGAAGCTAAAGCAACCTACAACTATTGCTGAATTACAAACTACTGTAACTGCAATTAAGGCTGCTGGACTCAATCCATTTACTGGTGGAAACGTAGAATGGAAAGGCGTTAATGAATGGTTCATAAGCGCTCTATTTAATGCTGTTGCAGGCCCTGACGCTGTTTATGCAGCTCTTACAGGAAAGAAGTCATGGACTGATCCAGCGTTCTTAGAGGCTGTAAAACTAATTACTGATTGGCAACAGAAGGGTCATCTCTCAGGAGGCGTGGATCGTTTCTACACTCTCAAGTTTGATGAGTTCTTAGCCAACTGGGGAACTGGTAAAGCAGTTATGAACATGGAAGGTAGCTGGCGCTTTGGTTCTGCAAGCCAGTACTTCAAGGACACTGGAAATGATTGGTCTTGGGGATCATTCCCAACCAAGAATGGAAAGAGTGTTTACTCAATCGGAGTTGGATCATCTTGGGCTATTAACAAAAATAGCAAGAATCAAGATGGAGCAGCCAAGGCATTGGCTTACATGTTCGATAAGAAGACACAAGGAGCCTTGGCTACTAAGTGTGGACTTGCGCCAGCACCAATCGCAATTACCGCTAAAGAGCTAAAGGGTATTGATCCTCGACAGGTTGATTTCCTTGTGAAGATGGATGCTGCTGCTAAATCAGGAAACTTCGGTTACTTGACGTGGGCTTTCTGGCCACCAAAGACAGAGCAATACATCATCACTGAGATCGAAAAGGTATGGAACAACAACATGACTCCTGAAGAGTATTTGGCAGGCATGGACAAGCTATTCCAGACCGAACTAAAAGCAGGAGATGTACCACCAATTCCTGGCAGAAAATAGTTAGAAGTAGTGCCAATGAGTACACCTGGGAGAAACTTCCCAGGTGTACTCTTCTAAAATAGGAGATAAATTGTCTAATAATGTTCTAAATAAGAATCTTGGATCATGGCTTTTTATTCTTCCGATTCTCATAATTCACCTGTTCGTGGTCGCCCTTCCAGCCGTCTCCACTATTTACTTGAGTATGACCGAATGGAGCGGTGTTGGTCTTCCTAAATTCACAGGTCTCACAAATATCAAACGGCTCTTATTTGATGACGATAATTTTATATCTGCGCTTAAAAACAACATTCGCTGGTTAGCATTCTTTTTAACTATTCCATTTGTCATGTCACTCTCGGCAGCATATGGATTGAGTCAGATCAAGCGCGGTGTGATGTTTTATCGCATATCGCTATTTTTGCCATACATTCTTCCAAGCGTAATCGTTGGAGCGTTATGGGGATTTCTACTTAACCCAAGTAGTGGCCTTACCGGGTTCCTAGACAGATTGGGAGTTCCTGGTTTTGATAAAGCCCTTTTGGGAACACCAGACACAGCGCTTTGGGCCATCGCATTTATTGATAACTGGCACTTCTGGGGATTTTTGACAATTCTTTTTCTTGTCGCATTACAGAATGTTCCACGCGAACTCTATGAATCCGCCGAACTTGATGGCGCCAATGAATTTCAAAGATTTCGCTATGTAGCACTGCCTGGTATTAGACCCACTCTTGTTTTTATGCTCATGATGGTGGGTATTTGGTCCTTCTTAGTCTTTGATTATGTTTGGGTGCTCACAAAAGGAGGTCCAGCTGGTTCCACAGAAGTGCTTGGCACCTTGGTCTATCGAACCGCTTTTGGAAATTTTGAAGCAGGGTATGCAACCTTGCAGGGTCTGGGAATGGCCTTTTTTGCCAGCGCATCACTAATTGCCTTTGGAATCCTGCGCAAGAGAGGGTGGGAAATCTAATGAGTAAGGTGAGATCACGTCCTTCAGCTTTAAATCTTCCTTTAATACTTTTGAGTTTGTTTGCTATTTATCCAATCGCTGTCTTGATTATGAATTCACTCAAATCAAGACAAGATCTAGGGCTAAATCCAACAGGACTTCCAAAAGAGTTTTTGTGGTCAAACTACAAAACCGCCTTTGAGACAAGTAATTTTGGTCGCCATGCTACAAATTCACTGTTCTTAGTATTTGTAACGGTAGCAATTGTGTTGATCTTGGGTGGTTTTGCTGCCTATAGCTTGGCCCGACTTAAGCCAAAAGGTAGCAATGGGGTTATGGTCTACATGCTGGCCGTCTCCACTTTGCCACTCTGGCTCTACATTGTGCCGCTGTTTTTCTTATGGCGACAAGTTGGCCTACTCAATAATTATGTTGGTCTAGTTTTGCTTTACGTTGCCCTCAATGCCCCATTTGCAATATTTCTTCTGAGAAGTTTTCTCATCAGAATCCCACGTGAGATTGAGGAGGCAGCGATTATGGATGGAGCATCCAAAATGAAAGTTTTCACTAAAGTCCTGCTTCCAATTTCCTGGTCAAGCTTCTTAACAGTTGGACTAGTTGTTGCACTCAATGTTTGGAATGAATTTCAAGTCGCATTTATTCTGATCAATGATGAGGAAAAGTTACCGATAGCTACCAGCTTCTTCTCCTTCCAGCAGCAATTTGGTAATGACTGGACTTTGACTAGCGCCGTGGGCGTTATGGTCATTGTCCCAGTGCTGCTTTTGTTCTTCGTATTCCAACGCAAATTCACAGATGGCTTGGTCCAAGGCAGCGTTAAGGGTTAAAGGCCGAGCCACTTAAAGTGGTGTTAACTAGCGACATCAAAATTGTCGCAAGGTTTCCACAGATGCTCTTGGGCTTTGCTCTGGCCTATGCCGGTGTTGGGCATCTAACAACTAACCGCCAAGAGTTTCAGGCACAGGTGCCAACGCTGTTAAAAGATTACGCAGACTTTGTTGTGTTGGCATCTGGGGTGGTTGAGATCGCACTGGGTGTTGGGTTAATTGCGTTGTGGAGATACAGAGTGCAGTTAGGTTGGTTAGTTGCAGCCTTCTTTGTGGCAATCTTTTGGGGAAATATCTCTCAGTATGTGAACGGCGTTGATGCCTTTGGCTTAAATAGCGATAGAGCACGATTGATGAGATTGTTCTTTCAGCCGTTGTTGGTGGTGTGGGCGTTGGGTAGTACTGGTGCGTGGCGGGCAAATTGAAGATGATCGAGCAACCAGGTTGATCAAAGATTTGCATTCAGTCCTAAAAAGCTAAAACTTAGAGCGTCAAAGCGGGCTTCAGCCCAAGATCCTAAAAAAGACGACCCAAAGGTATATACACCTTCTCTTTACAGGTTTAGATTGAATTAACGAAAACCCCACTTACTTAGGAGAGAACATGGCACGTACAGTTGAAGTTGCAATCGTCGAAGGCTTACAAGGAAAGACTCGTGCGCAACAGATTGCTCGTTTAAAGGAGTGGAAAAAGCACTGGCTAAGTGAAGGTGCTGACAAGATCGTGGTTTCTGAAGTAGGTCCTGGCACTCTCAACCCTGGTTGGATCTTTGCTGTTCATCACAAATCGGGTGCTGCATATGGTGCAACACATGATGTCTATTTCAAGAACCCAAAGGCATATGACTCATTGATGGAAAAGTGGATTAAAGCGCCAGTCCTCAATGTGGTCGGCTTCGCTGTGACATTTGAGAATGATGAAATTTAAGCAATAAGCATTACAGGCAAAGGCCCCGTAGTAACTTGCGGGGCCTTTGTGCTGCGCAAACGCTGTAAGCCCTATACGATTTCGCCAACCTTAATCAAGAAAAGAGAGAAATCATGGGCGCTTGTAGCTGCACATACACCAGAGATGAAGAGAAGAACTGCGACGGAACACATAAGGTCGTAAAGGCTGTTAAGGCTGAGCTAGCTGAGAAGCTAGAAGCAAATGGCTTTCCACATGCAGCTGAGTATGTGAGAAACAACTAGCTCCACCCTCCTGGGGCCTTTATCGTTATAAACACGTTACAAAAAACTGAGCCGAAGGCTATTGCCATGGAGTCTTTGCCACCCTAATATTTGAACGTTCAAATTATCAAGGAAATAGGGGGAAGTATGAAAAAGGCTCCAATCTGGGTGTCACTTCTGGCACTTGCTGTAACTGTTTCACTAGTGCCGCAGGCAAATGCTGCCGAGGCTGTCACCACGATTTCTGTTTCTACTTGGGGTTCTTCTCCATCAGAGACTTCAGCACTCAAGGATGCAATCGCAACTTTTGAGTCACGTAATCCAACCATCAAGGTGGATCTAATTGTCGATAACGACCACGGTGCTCAAATGGCTGCTCGTTTTGCCTCAAAGACACCTAATGATGTTTTCTATCTTGATGCAGGAATCGCACAAGATTGGGCTGCCCAGGGAGTTCTTCTTGATCTAACTCCATCAATCACTGCAGCTAAATTTAGTTTGACTCCTTTCAACGCTAGCTACCTGAAGCCATTCCAAAATGGCGGAAAGTTGTATGGCTTGCCAAAGGATGCAAATCCATTGGTTCTAGAAG
>JBILJK010000037.1:0-8470 GCA_044377285.1 Candidatus Planktophila sp. | reverse complement strand
CACAACCGCATGGTGGCGCGATGGATCAAAATCAGTGTCGCCCTCAAATATCTTTACGCTGATCGCAGGTGCAGCAAGCGCGCATGGCGGTCGTCTCATTTCAGATTGCGCCGCACCTGATAACGATGCCGAGAACCCAACACTTGAAAATCCTGTCACCGCTGTGTGGCCTCGTGATTACTTAGGAGAAAAGCGTGCGCAATTTGATGCAGCTATAGCGTTAGTACATGCATCTGATGTTCACCCTTTAATTGATTCACGGGATGACGAAGTGAATTCTTGGATTATGGATGCCCACAGTTTGATCACAGAACAACGCAATCGCGCCTCAGATCTTCTTCAGGTTGCACTACCTACACGCCTTTCCACATCGACACTGGTTGCACTGCACGAGAACCCACAAGAGCTTGCACTGAATATTCGCCGTCCAATGCCACGAGGGCAGGATCAGTACTCACGTCGCGGTACCGCATTCCACTTGTGGGTCGAACGTCAATTCACAGATGCAGCAACTTTGTTCGGTGATGAATATTTGGATTACTTAGATCCACTAGAAGATGATTCAAAGCTAGAAGATCTAAAGGCTGCATGGCTCAAGAGCAACTTTGCTAATCGCACACCAGCAAGGGTGGAGGTTCCTTTCGAAGCAACTATCGCTGGCGTACTAATCCGAGGACGAATTGATGCCGTTTACAGCGATGGAGATGGTTTTCAGGTGGTGGATTGGAAGACTGGGTCTAAGCAACTAGGTAAATCTGCCCAGGTGCAGTTAGCGATGTATCGACTAGCGTGGGCCAAACTTTCTGGCTGTGATATTTCAAAGATCTCTGCGGCCTTCCATTACGTGCCAACCGGGGTAACTGATCAGCCAGCAGATCTTTTGGATGAGGCTGCACTGATCGCTCTGATTGCTTCAGTTGATTCCATTCAGCCAGCCAGCTAACACAGCCATCCAACACAGCAATTTAACAAAAATAGCAATCCAACCAAAACAGTTGGTGTGGAAACCAATACAACTAAGGTGATTATTCTGTTGGAATTTCTATCTGTAACGGCAAATGATCACTCATTCCAGCATGTGAATAAGGAATTTGTCGGATATCACCAGCGGTAAGGGTTTGTGACAGCATGTAGTCAATCTCAACTTTTGGAAGCCAGCTCGGAAAAGTCTTGCCACTTGTTAAGGAATTCCATTTCATTCCTTGTACAACTTTATTAAATGGAATGTTTAGATCACCCATAAGAATTATCTTTTCTTTTTCAACCCCTAAAGTGCCAGACCAACGCTTTATTTGAAGTAATTGTCGGAAGTTAAAGAAAGGAACAAAGGAAAGATGGGTATTTATAATGAGCCAGCCATTGTCCAAGTGCGCAGCTAGGGCGCTGCGAGGATGGTCACGGACATAAAAGCGTTTCATTTTTCCATCAACCGGAAACACCATGAAAACACCGACCGGAGAACCCTTGAGCTCTAATCGGTGCCAAGATTTAACTGGTAATTTCGAAATCATTCCAATTCCATATCCAGGCAAAGACTCGGCATGCTTATCTGTGACAATCTTCAAATCATTGGAATTTGGATTTCGCCAATCTTCATCAGGTGACCCAAACAGCGAAGGTGCAAAAGCCCAATCAGCTGCCCCCATCACTGTTGCAATATTGCCAACCTGATTGTGATTTCCAGACCGTTCTAGAAAGTAATCAACTTCCTGAACCCCAATAACATCACTTTTTAGGTTCAGGATTTCAGCCTCTAGCAATGCTTCAGCATTAACTGATGCATCAGGGGGCATGGCCATTCCATGCAGCAAATTCCATGAGGTTACGCGCATTGCCCAAGGCTAGTAGCGTTCACCCCTATGAGCGGCAAACCTGACTCCCAGCACTCTTCGCTGTCGCCGATTAATCGCGAAAGTGAGTTGCGAAGCGATCCCGCACAGCTGGCCACGCTATGGAAAACCGCTCAGATTATTCATTTAGTTGATGCACGCTTAAGCGCTGGCGATGATTCACTGACCTTTATTGACGCCGCTGCCGTAAAGACTGCGCAAGAGATATTTATGGAAGGCGATCGCTTCTTCTTAGGAATCGGCCGCGATGACAATCAGGCCTACTTTGCTTGGCACACAACCTGGATCAATCCACCGGAAGATGATGGAACCGAAGAGTTTGAAAAGCGAAAATATGAAGGATTTAAATCCTTGCGCGAAGTTGGTGGAAATCTAGATGCTGATGAACTAGCACTTGCTATGCACGCTGTTGGTTTAGCTAACTGGCACACAACCCATACACATTGCGCGCGGTGCGGTGCACGCACCCTTAGCGATCTTGGTGGAACTGTTCGCGTTTGTCCTGAAGATTCAACTCAACATCATCCACGCACCGATCCTGCTGTCATTGTTTTAGTAAAAGATAAAAATGATCGAATCCTCTTGGGTCACCAACCAGTGTGGCCAGACAAGCGCTTTTCTACTTTTGCCGGATTTGTTGAAACAGGCGAATCATTTGAAGAGTGCGTATCGCGCGAAGTCTTTGAAGAAGCGGGCGTTTATCTACATGACATTAATTATTTAACCTCACAACCGTGGCCATTTCCAGCATCGATCATGATTGCTTTTGAAGCGATTACTCATCGTCCAGAAGAAGCCCGCCCTGATGGCACTGAAATAACTGAAGTACGCTGGTTTTCCCGTGATGAAATGAAGGTGGCTGTTGCTGCCCAAGATCTGTTGTTGCCACCAAAAATTTCTGTTGCACGACGCATGATCGAGTCTTGGTACACGCGGGTTGATGGATATACCCGTGAACAATTGCGCGGCGGTGAATCGTGGAGGCCGTAGGAAACCTGCGCGCAGAAGAGATTCTTGAAGCTCTTGATAATGAACAACGCGCAGTTGCACTTGCTACACGTGGACCTGTTTGTGTCATTGCAGGAGCTGGAACTGGAAAGACTCGCGCAATCACACACCGCATCGCATATGCCGCAGCAATTGGCACCATGGATCCGCACAAAGTTTTAGCACTTACCTTTACCGCGCGCGCTGCTGGTGAAATGCGCACACGTTTGCGTTCATTGGGTGTCCCTGCTGTTGCTGCTCGCACAATCCACGCAGCAGCGTTAAAGCAATTGACCTTCTTTTGGCCCCAGGTATTTGGTGGTCGCACACCAGATTTGCTGACAACAAAGAGCGGATTTCTTACCGAAGCGATAAAGCGCGCTCAATTACAAGGCGAGCTATCAATTTCATCCCGCGATTTACTGCGTGATATTGCAACAGAGATTGAATGGGCCAAGGTTTCACAAGTTGCCCCATCTGATTACTTAAGTGAATCCTTAAAGCGCACAGTTAAGCCACGCATCAATCCTGAACAGTTAGCCAAGGTCTATACCGCTTATGAAAGTGTGAAGCACCAAGAGCGCGCAATTGATTTTGAAGATGTACTACTGCTGACAACAGCGATGATTGAACAAGAACGCGAAATTCGTGAACGGGTGCAAGATCAGTACCGTTTCTTTACAGTTGATGAGTACCAGGATATTTCGCCTTTACAACAACGATTAATCAACGCCTGGCTTGGTTCACGTCAGGAACTATGCGTTGTTGGAGACCCAGCACAAACCATTTACTCCTTCGCTGGGGCAACACCGGTATTTCTCAATTCCTTTACCCAACGTTTTCCAGAAGCTGAAGTTGTGCGCTTAACAACTGGGTATCGATCAACCCCTGAAATTATCTTTACCGCCAACAGCATTTTGCGAAAAGGTGCGATGGGTAGCGAACTTGTTGCAATCAATGATCATGGCAGCAAACCAACGATTACCGCCTATAACGATGAAGTGGGCGAGATTGCGGGAATTGTTCGAGATATTAAGCAACTAATTTCTGAAGGAACACCCGCACAAGAAATTGCAGTTCTTGCTCGTACCAACAATCAGTTAAATGGTTTAGAAAAAGCAATGAATACAGCCAACCTGCCATATCAAGTTCGTAATACTGAACGCTTCTTTGAGCGCAAGGAAGTTCGTGATTTCTTAAAGCAGGTTCGCACCGCATCTGTTATTCCAACTGAAGGCGTTTCTTGGCTTGATGAACTGCGCACTCTTGCTCAACCATTTTTAACTGGGGGAGCGATTGATGGAATCGCAGCGCTGCTACACCTTGCTCGCGAACTAGATAGTGACAGCGGATTTTCACCTAAGAATTTGCGTGCATATCTGCGTGAAGTCGAAGATCGTGTTCAGCAAAATAATCCTCCAACAATGCCTGTCACAACCCTTGCAACTTTGCACGCAGCAAAGGGTCTTGAATGGGAACGTGTATTTTTAATTGGCGTTAGCGATGGAATCTTGCCCCTAGAAAACAACAGCACCACAGGTGATCAAGCTTCAATTGATGAAGAACGCCGTTTGTTCTATGTGGGAATCACTCGTGCCAAATCTGATCTTCGCCTTAGCTATCGAGGCAAAGCTTCACGCTTCTTGGCCGAAGCTGGGCTGACTAACTAGCTCTATACCTTCATAAAGACCCTATGTACGCTCATTTATGCGGGGAATTAATTACCTTGCCAGTACCTCAACCCATGGTTTATCCTTATGACTTCATTCCCATGGCGGGCATGAACATGATGGAAGGGAACGAATATGTCTAACGCATCATTCGTATCAGCAAACGCATTGCGTTCTGCTGTGATTCCTTCTGCTCATACAACCAATAAGCCTTCTACTTGGCATGCGACAAAGCCAGCGTTTTACGCAGCTTTTTATGCCGGATACGAGGCCAATGGTGGTTCAATCGAATAAATCGATTTAGAACTGAAGCCAAGGGCCTCGAATCCAAAAGGATTCGGAGCCCTTTTTCCATTCTCCGGAAAAGAAGTCTCAAAACAACTACAGAAAGAAGAGGTGAGAACATGAGCGTTCTCTTCAGTGAACTACTAGTACCAGGCTGGGCAGATGACAAGATCGGTTTGGATGCTGTAACAGGCACATACACAGACGGGTCATCATTTAATTTGCCATGCCACACAGCAGATCCTGAGCTCTACTTTTCTGAGGATGAGATGCAGGTGCAAGAGGCCAAGTCACTCTGTGGTGGATGCCCCGTGCGTGCTCAGTGCTTAGAAGGTGCGTTATCGCGCCAAGAGCCAGCAGGTGTATGGGGTGGAGAACTATTTGAAGAAGGTCGCATCATTGCCAAGAAGCGCAAAGCTGGACGACCAACTTTGAAAGAGATCGCTGCACGCAACGCAGAAGGTGAACTGATCGAACTCAAAGTTAAGGGCGATGAACGCGAGGAAAACGCTGCTTAACTAGCGAACATATTCAGGTTCGCCAGTGATGGCCACAATGCAAAGAGGATGGAGATCGGCAGAATAAGAAATACCACTGGAATCATCATTGCGATTTCAGCCTTGCCAGCCGCTCCCATAACTCGATTTCGTTGATTACCGCGGGCTTCGATTGCGTGACGTGAAAGAACTTCAACCAATGGCGCACCTCGCAATGTTGCGGTCACCAATGCATCTACGAAACGACGGATCATCACTGATTTAACTCGACGACCCATCGCATCAAGAGTTTCATTTAATGGCAATCCAGAACGCACACCTGTCACGACAATTTGGAACTCTTTAGCTAATTGTCCATCTGCCGATTCAGCTATTCGAAGCATGGCGCTCATAGGTGTTTCACCAGCTGCAATAGCCAATGTAAGCATTTCGACAACCGCTGGAAATTCTGACTCAATCAATTCTCTGCGCTTCTTAATGCTTTTTGTAAGTTCTCGATCCAATAAAACATAGACAAGAACACTAAGAAAGACGGCACTAAACGCTGCCAATATTGGATTATGCATGAGCATTAAAAATAGAGTAAAGGAAAGTGCTAAAGAAGAAGCACAAAACCCATATTGCCTAATCCTAAAATCTACATACTCTCTTTCAGAACCTCTTCCGAGTTCTTCTAACCTTGCTCTCAATTGTGTGCGGTCACCACTATTTTTTGCATTCTTCCTGATGAAACGTTGTGCTTCCTCCATTGGATCAGTTTCATCACCGACAATTATTAGAAATCCTGCAGGGATAGCCAACAATGCAGTAATCAAAAGAATTGCATTCATCGAGCGCCTCCCACAAAAACGCGTGGAGTTTCTGGCAAACGTCCCAGTCGGTTCATCCAAATGTAGGCAACACCGGTCATTACTAAACCTGCAAGCAAAATCACCGCACCAGTTGTTGTTGAGTATGCAGAGGCAGTGCTGGGCTGCGTTGAAAGCAACAAAAGAAGAATCCATGGTGCAGCAGCTGAAAGATGTGCAGAATTCTTTATCCAACCATGCTTAACTTCTATCTCCCGGCGCAATGCTAAATCCTGTCTCAAGAAATCTCCCAAAGTTCTGAGTATTTGCAGTAATTCACTGCCACCTAAAGTTTTTGAAATAATCAAAGCCTCAAATATTTGATCGCTTCCGTGGTGTGAAAACATGGCTTTTAACTCTTCAATAGCCTGAGTTAAATCTCCATTTCCATACAGACTTGCTTTGAACTGCGTAAATGCGGGGCGCAGTACTTCTGGCCCTCTTGTTGAAAGCCCAGCCAAGGATTCGGTTAGTGAAAGCCCAGATTGAATTCCAGACATTAAGTGATCAATAACTTCAGGCCAGGCAGCAATAAGTGCAGCCTCGTTCAGATTGTTCTTGGCTCGCACAGTTACAAACGCGATTCCGGCGGCCAAGATCCCAAAAGCTAGCGCTATAACTACAGAGCGGGTCATCAATAAAACAACTGCGGTAGAAACAGATGCCGATATTCCAATTCGCAATGAAAGTTTCAATGGTGCCACCATTGCGAAAGCGGTGCACCGATAGCTGTAAATCGATCTGGATTAGGCAGAGACCCAACCCCTCGCTGATATTGATTGCCATCCCACTTCCAGAGCATCTCGATCTCAGCACGATCATTTTCATATCGACCGGTTACTGCTGCGACTTCATGTATTCGCCTGGTTCCATGTGCATCCAAAGTGGTATGAACAATCACATCGATTGCAGATGCAACTGTGGGTGCGATGAATTTGTGTGAAATGTTTTCTCCGGCCAACAACGGCAATGTTTGCAACTTAACAATTGCATCTCGAGGAGAATTGGCGTGCAAAGTGCCCATTCCAGGCAAGCCTGAATTAAGTGCGATCAGCAAATCTAGTGCTTCGGCTTCGCGTACTTCACCAACGATTATTCGTGATGGGCGCATTCGCAGTGATTCCTTGATCAATCGCCGCAATGGAATCTCACCTTCGCCTTGTAAATTGGCACTTCTTGTTTGCATTTGCACAACATCAGGCAGCTGAGGACTCAATTCAAAAACTTCTTCGATTGTTACAACCCGTTCACCACGTGGAATTGCTCCAGCCAGCGCGTTTAATACAGTTGTCTTTCCCGCTTGCGTTCCGCCGCTCACTAAAATGTTTAAACCTGCTTGCACGCAATACGTCAGTGCAGTGCCTATTTCGGGGGTCATTACTTCTCGGTCCACCAAATCCATGACGCTTGAATTGCGCATAAGGTGCTTACGGATGTTTACCGCCCAATGCTGAGCAGTGATTTCAGGGATAACGACATGCAGACGACTGCCATCGGGTAAGCGAGCATCTACAAATGGATGCGAAAGATCTAAACGTCTGCCGCTCCACATCAGTGCTCGTTCAACAATATTTCGCACATCATCTGATGACAGAAGTAAGTTAGTTAATTCGCTGCGACCATTGCGCGCGATAAATATACGTTCAGGTGAGTTCATCCAAATTTCTTCAATTGTTGGGTCACTCATAAATGACGCAATAGCACCGAATGTAATACTGAGGTCTAGTTCCATGCCCGCAAACCTAGGTTGGGCACATAGGGCCAAAAATAACTTTAATAATGCCGTGGATAAAGCTGTTTCAAAATTGCACTAAGTAACTATTAATCCCATTTACCGTGTCACAAATTCAGCACGATCTAGTCGGTCAAGGAGTTTCAAGGAGTCCTCATTATTGTGCGCGAATACAACTCCAACCCTTATGTGCAATGTGTGGTTAACGGTCAGTGAGGTTGCATCAAGGAGTCGATTCACAAAAAGTTCAGCGTTGCCAGCACCATCGCGGACAATGATGACAACTTCGTTAACTCCCAATCTTCCTATGCAATCTTCCTGCCTAGTCAATTGGGTAAGTTCAAAGGAAAAATGCAAGATGTCATATGCGCGAACCTGGTCAGATTCAGGGTTATCAAAAAGGATTTTTATTAAGGCCAGCGGCTTTTCGGTACGCGTTGCTAATGAAATCTCGCGACGCAATTGGTCGTAAAAGTACGATGGCGATGCCAAATGTGTTTGAGAATCATGAATTCCATCATGAGAAAAGAGCATTGTGTCCTCTCGTAAGTTAATCTCCTCGTATGAGTCAAGATCCTGCCAAAGCAGCAAAGGCCCGCGC
>JBILJK010000035.1:0-8606 GCA_044377285.1 Candidatus Planktophila sp. | reverse complement strand
CAATTCTTGGGCCATCTATCTGCGGCAAGTGCTACGAAGTACCCTTTGATATGCAACAAGATGTCATTGCCGATCATCCCCGAGCATTTTCAACAACTCATCATGGGACTCCGGGGTTAGATCTTCCTGCTGGCTTAATTGCAGATCTAACTGCCGAGGGCGTTTCCTACGAGGCATCACCCATCTGCACCAAAGAAGATCCCATGTATTTTTCACACCGCAGAAATAATCCAACGGGTCGTTGTGCAGGGGTAGTTAGATTATGAATCGCGCAGAAGAACTCTCCTTCAACTTAGAGTTAGTGCGCTCAAAGATTGCCACAGTCGCTGATCATGAAGTGACCTTGATTGCGGTCACAAAAACCTTTCCTGTTAGCGATGCACAGATCTTGCATGATCTAGGTGTTCGGGATTTTGGAGAAAACCGAGATTCTGAGGGTGCTGAAAAGTCAGCGATTGTCTCTGGAGAGTGGCATTTTCAGGGCCAGATTCAAAGTAATAAGTTGAAATCCATTACTTCATGGGCATCTGTCATTCATTCCCTAGATGACCCACGGCATTTTGAAATTATTGAAAAAGTTGCACCGCATCCCTTACAGATTTTTTTGCAGGTTTCATTGGATGGTGCTGATCATCGAGGGGGAGCAGCTCTTGACGATTTATATGCCTTGGCTGCCTTAGTTGAAAAATCGCCAACCCACACCTTGGCTGGCCTGATGTCGGTGCCTCCGGTAGGGGTAGTTCCTAACAAAGCATTTGCCCAATTAGCACTAATTCACAAGGAGTTCGTGAAGCAATTTCCGTCAGCACATTCTTTATCTGCCGGCATGAGTGGGGACTATGAAGAAGCAATTTCCCACGGCGCGACACATGTGCGCGTAGGTTCATCAATCCTCGGTTCTCGCTCACCCCACCTATAACCTTTACCTATGTCTAATCCAATGCGTCGTGTCGCAAATTATCTTGGCTTGATGGATGATCCCGAGTTTGATACTCCACAAGCAGCATCTACTCCAGCTGTTGCAACTACCGGAGATGTTCGCATTAAGGCTCGCGAACAACGTTCAGTGTCTTCGGTGCGTCAGTCATCAGTTGTTGAAGTAGCACCTCAGCTTGATCTACCAGTTTTAGATCGCATCATTACTTTGCATCCTCGTTTCTACAACGAAGCTCGCACAATTGGTGAGCACTTTCGTCTAGGAAACCCAGTGATCATTAATCTGACCGATATGGATGAATCAGAACACAAGCGTCTTGTTGACTTCGCAAGCGGACTTGCATTTGGTTTACACGGAACAATTGAACGCGTAACCAAGAAGGTCTTCTTGATTTCGCCTGCAAATGTAAATGTCAGCACCGAAGATAAATCAGCTGCTGCACAAGCAAGCTTTTTTAACCAGAGCTGACCTATGTTGAGCGTTGGCTCACTGCTTGCAACAATTCTGCAAGTATTTCTCTTTGCCTTGCTTGGTCGTTTGATCTTTGATTATGTTCAAATGTTTTCTCGCACCTGGCGCCCGAAGGGTCCAATCCTTTATTTAGTTGAAGCAATCTACACAGTCACTGATAAGCCCATGAAGTTTGTGGGTCGGTTTGTCCCACCGCTTCGCCTTGGCGCAGTAAGTCTGGATATGAGTTTTATTGTGCTCTTCTTCAGCACTCAATTACTAATGGGTCTAGTAAGAGGTCTTTAGTTTTTAACTAGTACGACCTCAACACCAATTTCTGTATCTGTAACGGCTAGCGATTGATCGCGCACCATTGACACAGCCAAAACCTCATCCGCGATGTGTTGTTTGTCAGATTCAATTGCCGCAGCAATTTCATCCGTTGCATTCCATGTCAGATTGATTCGATCAGAGATATCAAACCCATCACTCTTTCGACGTTCCTGGATGAATCTGATTACTTCACGCACACTGCCTGCTGCGATCAATGCCGGGGTCAGTTCTAAGTCCAGCGCAACACTTTCTCCGTCATGCGAAGAAACGCTCCATCCACTTTTTGGAACTTCAGTGATGACAAGGTCATCCAGCGCGATCTCCCAGGTGCCAACGGTGGTTGTACCCACAGAGCGTAAAGTCTTAACTAATGCAGTTGCATCAGTTGACGCAATCGCCTTTGAAATTTCTTGAACCGCTCCGCCAAACTTGGCCCCCAATGATTTGAAGTTAGCTTTTACGCTGATGTCTACTAAATCACCATCAGCCGAAGCAATGTCTTCGAGTGTTTGAACATTTAGTTCATCGGCAATTTGCTCACGCATTTGTTCTGGCAAGGTTGACCAACCACTTGCCGCGATTAGCGCGCGTCCCAGAGGTTGGCGAATCTTGATTCCAGATTCAGCGCGAGTTGCACGTCCAAGTTCGACGATTCGACGAGTTAAAGCAACTTGAGACCCAAGTTCTGTATCAATCGCTGACGATTGTGCAACTGGCCAGTTAGCTAAGTGAACCGAAGCAACTGATGTTGCATCAGTTGGGCGCACAAGCTCTTGCCACACCTGTTCTGTAATAAACGGAACCAGGGGAGCCAACAACTTTGTAAGTGTGACTAAGCATTCATGTAAGGTTCCAAGAGCGGCAGTGTCGCCATCCCAGAAACGTCGACGTGAACGGCGCACATACCAGTTAGATAAATCATCAATAAAGCGCGCAAGTGCACGACCTGCGATCTGGGAATCAAAATCTTCAAGCGCTGCATCGACCTCTTGAATCAAGATGTTGAGTTCAGAAATGATCCACCGATCCATTAATGGACGATCTGCAAGCGCTGGTGTTTGCGAAAGCTCAAAGTTAGATGCATTTGCATACAGTGCATGGAAGGAAACGGTGTTCCAGTAGGTCAACAAAGTCTTTCGAACAACTTCGTTGAGGCTGTCATGTCCAACACGACGTGCTGCCCAAGGTGATCCTGCTGCCAACATGTACCAACGAACTGCATCTGCGCCATGTTGATCCATAAGCGCCATTGGCTCCAGAACATTGCCTAGGTGCTTACTCATCTTGCGACCATCCTTATCCAGGATGTGTCCAAGGCACAGCACAGTCTTATACGAGGATTGATCAAATACCAATGTTCCAATAGTCATCAATGTGTAGAACCAGCCACGAGTCTGGTCAATAGCCTCGCAGATAAAGTCAGCAGGGTATGAAGCCTTGAACTTTTCTACAGAACCTTCTTTGTGCGGATATCCCCATTGCGCAAATGGCATTGCACCAGAGTCATACCAACAGTCAATAACTTCAGGCACACGTGTCATTGTTTCTGCGCACTCGGCGCAGGCAAAGGTAATGTCATCAACAAATGGACGGTGTGGATCAAGATTGGAAAGCTCTTGTCCAGCTAGTTCGCCAAGCTCTTTCAGTGAATCGATGCAGATCTCATGCTTATTGTCACAGCGCCAAATAGGTAGCGGTGTTCCCCAGAAACGGTTACGCGAGAGTGCCCAGTCAATATTGTTGTTAAGCCAATCGCCATAGCGACCTTCTTTAATAGTTTCTGGATGCCAATCAGTTTTCGCATTTTCGCGTAGTAAGGCATCCTTAATAGAAGTTGTGCGGATGTACCACGATGGTTGTGCGTAATACATCAAGGCTGTGTGACAACGCCAGCAGTGCGGATATGTGTGCTCGTACTGTTGATGTTTATACAGAGCCCCACTTGCCTTGAGCTCTTTTACCAAAGGCTTGTCTGCATCCTTAAAAAACATTCCAGCAACAACAGGAACATCGGGTAAAAAGTGTCCATCAGGTGCAATGGGATTTACAACCGGTAATCCATAGCTACGGCAGACCGCTAAGTCATCGGCGCCAAAGGCGGGTGCCTGGTGTACTAAACCTGTTCCGTCTTCAGTTGTTACATATGTGGCTAGAACGACAAAGTGAGCATCTGGAATTTCGATGTAATCAAATGGACGCTTATATGTGATGCGTTCAAGATCCTTACCAAGCATGCTCTTTACAATCTTCTTTTCACCCTTAACCGAATCCATCAAATTCTGCGCGACAACCAATACTTCAGTTGTCTCATCTTCAGTGACTTCAATCGCAACATATTCAACATCTGGATGGACGGCAATCGCGGTGTTTGAAACTAAGGTCCAGGGCGTAGTGGTCCACACCAATAAAGATGCATTAAGGGCGGCAAGATCACCTGATGTAATTGGAAAACGAACAAAGACTGAAGGATCTGTAACAGTTTCATACCCTTGCGCTAATTCATGATCTGATAAGCCTGTTCCGCAACGTGGACAGTACGGTGCAACACGATGGTCTTGAACTAGTAGACCTTTCTTCCAGATCTCTTTTAATGACCACCACACTGATTCAACATATTCAGGTGACATCGTCCAATAGGCCTCATCAAAATCAACCCAAAATCCCATTCGATCTGTCATATCTGTAAATGCAGTTACATGGCGCTGTACAGAATCGCGGCACTTGTCGTTAAATGGTGCAATTCCAAATTTTTCGATGTCGCCCTTGCCGGAGAATCCCAACTCTTTTTCTACAGCGATTTCGACAGGTAAACCATGGCAATCCCATCCAGCTTTTCGTGTTACCTGCTTACCTTTCATTGTGTGAAAACGTGGGAACAAATCCTTAAACACACGAGCTTCGATGTGGTGAGTTCCTGGCATTCCATTTGCAGTTGGTGGACCTTCATAAAATGTCCAGGCTGGTGCGCCTTCACGGGCTGCAACTGTTTTTTCAAAGATTGAATTTTCGCGCCAGAACTTTAAAATCGAATGTTCGACGGCAGGCAGATCAACTGCTGCTGGGATGGCGCGAAATGACATAAAAAAATCCTCCAGAAAACAATCTCTGGAGGGACGATCGCTGCATCTGCAGCTTTCGCGGTACCACCCGCCTTGCACACCGTGGTGTGCCACTTCGAATCTTGCGTGCTGGTTCTAGATGAGCGCTAGCCCATTTCTTCCTGCTGGCTCGTGAGGTGATATCCCCGTCAACGCCACTTACGCGAGGGTTTAAGTGTAGGTCATAGAGGTATCAAAAATTGCCCGTGGCGTAATTGGTATAGGTGCCCCCTTGGGCATAAGGTTCGCGACATGCCTAAGAAGCCTGTTAAAAAAGCGGTTGCCAAGAAGGCTGCTGTAAAGAAGGCTCCTGTAAAGAAGGCTCCTGTAAAGAAGGCTCCTGTAAAGAAGGCAACTAAAAAGGCACCTGCTAAAAAGGCAGCGGCTAAGAAAGCGCCGGTAAAGAAGGTAGCAACAAAGGCTGCTGTAAAGAAGGCGCCAGTGAAAAAAGCAGCGGTGAAAAGCATTCCCGTTAAAAAAGCAGCAGGAAAGCCATTTCCATCAAAGACCACTCTTACAGTTGATGAAAAATCTCAAACCGTGTCTGTCTCTACTGTTACAGCTCCGGTAGTCGCACCTGTTGTTGAAGAGCGCCGATTAGTGATGCCACCTCCACCACGTCCAGTAAAGAGTGGGAAGAAGATTCCGCCTCTTAAGCCAATCAAAGTTGCTCCTACTCCAGTAGTAGTCAGTGAATCAGAGGCCCCGTGGACTAATGCTGAAATTAAGACGGTTCGTGCCGAAATTTCAAAAGAGTTGGAACGTCTTCGTAAAGAGTTGGCTGTTGTTGAACTTGAAATGGATGAATTGATTCAAGAATCTGGCGAAGGTGCTGGAGATGATCAAGCTGATGCCGGAACAAAGACTTTCGAACGTGAACATGAAATGTCATTGGTAATTAATGCGCGTGACATGGTTTTGCAAACAGAGCGTGCCCTAGAGCGTCTTGATAATAAAACTTATGGAAATTGTGAAGAGTGTGGAGCTCCAATTGGCAAAGCACGCCTTCAAGTATTTCCTCGCGCAACCCTCTGCATGCTGTGCAAGCAGAAGGAAGAACGGCGCTAACAGTGCGCACATGGCGCACACTCTTTAGTGTTGCCTGGTTTGTCTGGATCCTCGACTTAGCAACAAAGATCTGGGCTGTCAGTACGCTCTCAGAGAGATCAAATATCAAAGTGCTAGGCACTTTTTTCCAACTTACCTTAGTTCGAAACCCAGGAGCTGCTTTTTCATTTGCAACTGGTGCAACTATCTTCCTCACAATTTTCTCCATCATAGTTCTACTTACAATTTTGTATTTTTCTCCGCGAATTACCTCAAAGGGTTGGGCTGTTGTTTTAGGTCTAGTTTTAGGGGGAGTTATTGGCAATTTAATTGATCGAATTTTTCGTGAGCCAGGTTTATTGCAAGGCCATGTGATTGATTGGCTGCAGCTGCCGTATTGGCCAATTTTCAACATTGCAGACTCAGCGATAGTTATTGCCGCCCTTATTTCAGTGGTGCTTACTGCCCGAAATATCCCACCCATATCAAAGGTAGGCTCCTAGGTATGAGTAATCGTGAAGCCCGCACATTGATTGTCCCCGAAGGTGTTGCTGGCGAACGCATTGATAGCGCATTAACTCGCGTTCTTGGCTTGTCACGAACAGCAGTTGTTAAATTACTTGAAGATGGCGACATCACATCTGGCGGTAAGGCGATGCCAAAATCAGATCGTGTTACAGCCGGACAAATGATCGAAGTATTGATGCCAGAGCCAATTAACTCTGATCCAATTCCACTAACTCCTATAGATGGCTTAAGCATTATTTATGATGATGGTGACATCGTTGTTATTGATAAGCCGGTCGGTTGTGCCGCGCATCCAAGTCCAGGATGGACTGGGCCAACAGTTGTTGGCGCGTTGATGGCAGCTGGATACTCAATTTCTACATCTGGTCCAGCGGAGCGCCAAGGAATTGTTCATCGTTTAGATGTTGGTACAAGTGGATTGATGATTGTTGCAAAAAGTGACACAGCTTTTCATGTGTTGAAGGATGCATTTCGTAACCGAACAGTCGACAAGGTGTATCACGCGATGGTTCAAGGCCACATGGATCCAACAACCGGAACTATCGATGCGCCAATTGATCGTCATCCAAAAGAGGATCACCGATTTGCAGTAATGGCAACAGGAAAAGAATCAATTACTCACTACGAAGTTATCGAATTTTATCGTGGCGTTTCAATGGTCAAGATTGAATTAGAAACAGGACGCACCCACCAAATTCGTGTTCACTTCTCTGCCCTTCATCACCCATTGGTGGGGGACACGACATATGGCGCAGATCCGGTACTGGGTAAGAGTCTAGGAATGTCTCGACCTTGGCTTCATGCTGCCGAACTCAATTTTGCCCATCCCGTTACCGGTAAGGCACTTCACTTTGAAGCGCCGTACCCAGCCGATCTCACACGCTCGCTGGCGTTGCTTTCCGACGCAGTTCTTCCATAAGCACTAATCTCGCCAATCATGTCTACAGATAATTTCGTACATCTGCACGTCCATACCGAGTATTCAATGCTCGATGGCGCGGCACGTGTTGACGATTTAATGTCTGAGGTCAAGGCGCAAGGCATGCCAGCAATTGCAATGACAGATCACGGCAATGTTTTTGGCGCATTTGATTTTTACAAAGCTGCAAAAAAGTTTGATGTAAAGCCGATCATCGGAATCGAAGCCTATGTTGCTCCCGAATCACGTTTTGATAAAAAACGAGTTCAGTGGGCTGCTGGCGGAGAAGATGATGTGTCAGGTGGTGGCGCTTACACGCACATGACAATTCTGGCTGAAAATAACCAAGGTCTTGCAAATCTATTTCGCTTGTCATCGCTGGCATCCCTAGAAGGTTATTACTACAAACCACGTATGGATCGTGAATTACTAGCGACATATGCAAAGGGATTAATTGCTACAACTGGATGCCCGGGTGGGGAGATTCAAACCCGTTTACGAATGGGTGCATATAAAGAGGCTATCAAAGCAGCGAGCGCATACCAAGATATTTTTGGAAAAGAAAACTTTTACCTAGAAGTGATGGACCACGGAATTGAAATTGAAGCGCGAGTTAAGGAAGATCTCTTAAAGCTTGGCAAAGAATTAGGATTGCCGTTACTTGCAACTAATGATCTTCACTACACACGGCAAGAAGATGCTGCTGCTCATGAGGCATTACTGTGCGTTCAATCGGGATCAACTCTGGCAGATCCCAAGCGATTTAAATTTGATAATGACACTTTCTATGTCAAGACCGCCGCACAGATGCGGGAGCTTTTCAAAGAGATTCCTGAAAGCTGTGACAACACATTACTTATCGCTGAACGCTGCAACATCACACTTCGTGAAGGTGAAAACTTGCTGCCACAGTTCGAGGTTCCAGCTGGCGAAAGTGAAGATTCATGGCTTAAGAAAGAGGCAGAAAGAGGCCTCAAGAATCGAATGGGTGATCGCTTAACTCCAGAGCATGAAACTCGATTGCAATACGAGCTTGGTGTAATGGAAAAAATGGGATTTCCTGGTTACTTCCTTGTAGTTGCAGATCTTGTTGCACATGCAAAAGAGGTTGGTATCCGCGTTGGTCCAGGGCGTGGATCTGCAGCAGGATCACTTGTTGCCTACGCTTTGGGTATCACTGGCCTGGATCCATTAGAGCATGGACTTTTATTTGAGCGATTCCTTAATCCAGAGCGTATTTCGATGCCTGATATTGACTTGGACTTTGATGAACGTCGTCGCAGCGAAATGATTC
>JBILJK010000034.1:0-8772 GCA_044377285.1 Candidatus Planktophila sp. | reverse complement strand
GTGCTGATTGCCTATCAGGGTGATGATGAACTGGCTTGGTTTGCCACCCAGGAAATTGAACTTCACTTGGCGGAGTGGAAGTAACAATGTTTCAGCTGGATAATTTAATGGGAGGCCGAACGTCGGTAACTTTTGATCAATCCCATCGATTGCGCGAATTGGTAGCAGATTGGCAGCTGCTGTCTGATCTTTCATTTGCAGATTTAATTTTGTGGGTTCCAATTCGTAAAGACATTAAATTGTGGCCAACAGGGCACATCGCCGTTGCCCACATTCGCCCAACAACATCATCTACTGTTTTTACCAATGATGTTATTGGTGATGAAGTCTTGTGGGGAGCTCGTCCAAACATTGATGAGGCGCTTTCAACAGGGGACATTGTGCGAAACACCGAGCCCGAACATGTCGGTGATTTATTGGTTAAAGAAGAAACAATTCCTGTGTTCTTTGAGGGCCAGGTTATTGCTGTAATTTCCCGTCACCGTAATGCCGAACATATGCGTTCTCCTGGCAAGCTTGAACTGAACTATCGAGAAATTGCAAAGCATTTGTACCAAATGGTTGCCGAAGGAAACTTTCCGTACCAATCTGCAGGGTCATTATTTGAACCAGTTCCACGTGTTGGTGATGGCTTAATTCGACTTGATGTAAATGGTGCTATTTCATTTGCTAGCCCCAATGCAAAATCAGCATTTTCTCGCATGGGATGGCACGGTGAACTAGAAGGCCACAATCTTGGTGAGGTGGCAGAAAAAGTTGTTACAGCATCGCCAAATGCACAAGAAGAAGGTATTCGCACTCGGTTAAATGGAAAATCTTTGCGTCGCGTAGAAATTGATAATCATGGCGCAACAATTGATCTTTTGGTGTTGCCCCTGATTCAAGGATCAGATCGAATTGGCTCAATCGTTCTGCTGCAAAACGTCACCGAACTTCGCCGACGTGATCGCGAGTTGGTAACTAAGGATGCAACTATTCGCGAAATTCATCACCGTGTAAAAAACAATTTGCAGACCGTATCTGCTCTGCTGCGGTTACAGTCCCGCCGAATTGATGATCCGGCAGCGGCGGCTGCCTTGGATGAAGCTGTTCGCCGTATAGCTTCTATTGCGCTGGTGCATGAAACACTTTCAAATAGCACTGAAAACACCGTGGCCTTTGATGAGGTACTGACTTCATTGGTGACGCATGCTTTAGAGCTAAGTCCGCGTATGGGTCAGTTAAGTATCGAACGTGTGGGACAGCTTGGCTCACTTGAATCCAGAATTGCAACACCTTTGTCATTAGTCGTAACTGAATTAATGCACAACGCTCTTGAACATGGATTGTTCGAATCAGGAACACATTTGAGAATCGAACTGCAGCGCTATAGCAATGAAGGACTCATCACTATTTCTGATGATGGCGTTGGGCTGCCAGAAGGATTTGACCTATCAACATCATCGAATCTGGGTCTTCAAATTGTTCGCACGCTTATAGAAAATGAATTAAAGGGTGAATTGAAGCTGGAATCGACACACCAAGGAACGCACGCAAAGTTGCGCTTCCCACTTTAAATCTGGTTTTGCTGCTCCATTAAACGTGCACGATTACGTGCTGCACGACGCTTCAGTGCACGACGTTCATCTTCAGATAAACCGCCCCACACACCTGCATCTTGTCCGCTTTCAAGTGCCCACGCTAAGCAAGGCTCTTTGACAATGCAGCGGTTACACACCTTTTTGGCTTCTTCGATTTGAGTCAGTGCTGGACCTGTATTTCCGACAGGGAAGAAAAGCTCCGGATCCTCATCGCGGCAGGCTGATTGATGTCGCCAATCCATTGCATGTCTCCTTAGGGAAGTACAACTTCTTCAAAAGTTACCTGGTGTTAATACACACTTATGTGCGTGCAAGGTCTTAATTGTCCATCCTTAAGCGTTGTTATACAAGGATGTAAGCAAAGAGTTTTCGCAGATCAGAGTGATTTATCTCAAGTGTGCCCCCGACAGGAATCGAACCTGTGCACCTGCCTCCGGAGGGCAGTGCTCTATCCCCTGAGCTACGGGGGCTCGTGGGTTTGAGCGCAAGGTTAGCAGCGCGTGCGAATATCTCTGCATACTGCAAGAATTCACGCATGAGATCAACGGCGTACTTTGCAACAGGTTGTTTTTGGGGAGCAGAACGTCGCTTCTGGCAGATGGATGGAGTCCTTGAAACAAACGTTGGATACATGGGTGGAATACGCCCAAACCCATCGTATGAACAGGTCTGCACTGGCGTAACGGGTCATGCTGAAATGGTGAAGGTTGTATTTGATGAAACCGTTGTTTCATACCAACGTTTGTTAGAAGAGTTTTGGACGATGCATGATCCAACATCGTTAAACAAGCAAGGTGGAGATATCGGAACTCAGTACCGCAGCGCTATTTTCGCAACTAGCCCTGAACACATGAAAACCGCGCTCGCTTCACGAGCTGCGTATCAAAACGTACTAACACCTGCTGGCATGGATGAAATTTGCACAGAAATTCTTAGTGCAGATGGGATTGAATATTTTGAAGCTGAGGAGTACCACCAAAAATACTTACAGAAAAATCCCAATGGATATGACTGTCATTCAAGTACTGGGGTTGCGTACCCGGTTAGTTAAAGAGCTAGTTATTTACAGAGAAAAGGTTGGGTATTCATCTGTAACGAGAAGTAATGCATATCCTGCCACGCGGTTCCAATAAGCAATTACGCCAACGATGCCTTCAGCACAAAATTCGGGGAAATTGCCGGTAAACAAAATACTGATCCAGGCGAACAGTGTTAAGAATGCTCCATAAATTATGTAGGCGATTCCAACAATGTATAAAGGAAGTGCAAGCAACCACTTAATCAGGGGTAGCCAGCGGTTAAGGGCTTTCGCATCTACTTCTGGGAAAGTCACACTGACTACATCGTTCTCTTCAATTGATGGATATTCATCTGTAAGCAAGAATAGGTAAGCATCTACACGGGTCTGCAGCGATAAGAGCGCCTCATTAAAAGCCAACAAAAAACTTGGGTAGATCTGGCGGAAAACTAGAGCTAGGGCGACAGGAAGAATTAAAAATCCAACAGTCAGGCTTTCGGTGTTGGTGCCCCAAGAAGGAGCAAAAGAGGCCACAAAGATGGCCATAGGAACCACGAGAACTAGGCGAAAAAATGCGGTGACACGATTACGTTCGGTAAGCGTGACATCGATCTGGGTTTCAATTTGGTTGCTCATGCTCTCCAATGTACTCCTAATCTAGGCGTGAAATTGCATTTTACAGTTTCCTTGTCATACTTTTGCAGTTATTGCAGAAAATTTTGCAGTATTTATCATCTTAGGGGGTGATCGCATGGCAGGAATCAAGGAAGTTGCAGAAGAGGCTGGAGTCTCAACTGCAACAGTTTCACGCGCACTTCGTGGCCTTCACCATGTGAATCAACAAACTCGCGAAAAGATTATTGCAGCCGCTGAAAAACTTAACTATCCCTTGATTTCAGATCGCCAAAATGTAGTTGGAGGCCGGACAAACGCAGTTGGTGTCGTCGCGCCATACATTTCTCGCTGGTATTTCTCGCAGGTAATTAGCGGTGCCGAACAAGCACTTCGCGAGGCAGGCTTAGATTTACTGTTGTATAACTTTTCACAAATGAAGGGCCGTGAACGTCTTTTCCAGCATCATTTGTTAAAGGGCCGAGTCGATGCGCTAATTGTTATCTCATTGCCACCAACTGAAGAAGAGTTTGATTCGATACTCAGCCTTGGTGTTCCAATTGCACTTGTCGGCATGGAACATGCAAAATGTGCTTCTATTAAAATTGATGATGTTGCAGCAGCAAAAACAGCTACCCAGCACCTTGTAAACCAAGGGCACAAGAAGATTGGCCTGATGTCAGGTCGTCCCGATGATCCATTCAACTTTAGTGTTCCGCAGGATCGACGCAAAGGTTTCATGCAAGCACTTGCTGAAAGTGGTTTGGAATGGCTACCTTCGCGCGAAGTTCATGGCGACTTTACGATGCACACCGCATCACGTGCGATGGATGATTTGTTAGCTCGCCCCAATAGACCAACAGCAATTTTTTGCGAATCTGATGAAATGGCGATTGGAGCTATGCAAGCGTTGCGACGTCATGGCTTAAAAGCACCAGATGACATTTCGATTATTGGATTTGATGGACATGAGATGGCTGAATTTTCTGAACTTACAACGATCGAACAGCCTGTCACGCTCATGGGCGAAATGGCAGCGTGGTCAATTATGGAACGTTTACGTAAGCCCGCAATTGACCCTCCTTCTTTAGTGCTTCCGACAACACTTGTTGTGCGCAATTCAACTCGCAGATTGACTGTCGAAGAACAAGCACTCTGAGGTAACCTTGCAGGCATGAGCGATCATCAGTTTTCGGCCCACAATCTTGCAGAGCTTCACACTCACCGCAGTGAAAAGTGGCGCGGATTCCCAAGTGATGTCTTGCCTTTGCCTGTTGCCGAGATGGATTTTCCTGTAGCAGAGCCGATCAAAGCGATTCTTAGTGAAATGGTTGCACATTCAGACCTTGGTTATCTCGGACCGATTCCAGAGCTTGGCTTAGGGTTCAAAAAATTTGCAGCAGAACGCTGGAATTGGAAGGTCGATGAAAAACAAGTTCGAGCAGCCACTGATGTTGGTGTCGGCGTTGTAGAAATCTTACGAGTATTTACACAACCAGGTGACTCAATTCTGATTAGCTCACCGGTTTATCACAATTTCTACACCTGGATTAACGAAACGAAATTAAATTGTGTTGATGTTCCATTTGAACGAACCGGTGATGAATCTGTAAATCCGTGGATTATTAATTGGCAAGGCATCGAAAACGCATACGCATCTGGAATAAAGGTGCACCTATTATGTAGCCCTCACAATCCACTTGGATTTGTTTATACCGAGCAGGATTTACGAAAAATTGTGGCGTTAGCTAAAAAGCATGAAGTGTTGGTTATCAGCGATGAGATTCATGCTCCGCTGACATTTCCTGATGCACACTTTGTCCCAATTCTGTCTTTAGGTGCAGACGCCGAATCTGTAGCAGTCTGTGTGACAGCTGCATCTAAAGGCTGGAATATCGCAGGATTAAAGTGCGCAATTATTATTTCTCAAAGCGCAGCCATGGATTCTAAGCTAGCAAATTTGGCACCTGCGATGCATTACCGGGCATCTTTGCTTGGAGGATTTGCTACAGCTGTCGCCTTTGCCGATAGTGGAGTTTGGTTAGATACAGCAATAGCGCAGCTCGACCACAATCGTCACTTGATAAAAAAACTTTTGGCAGAGAAACTTCCGACTGTCCGATATCACATCCCGCACAATAGTTATTTGGCATGGCTAGATCTTGAGTCTTTGAACCTTGGTGTAGATCCATCGGTTACATTGATTGAAAAAGGTCGTGTGGCATTTAGTCCAGGACATGCATTTGGAAAGCAGTGCAGTCAATATGTGCGCTTAAATTTTGCAACTAGCCCCGAAATCATCACCGAAGCAATTGATCGGATAGCCCGGGCGGTATAAATGAACAACAAGAAATTTGATGTCACCATTATTGGTGGTGGCCACAATGGTTTAGTTGCTGCAACTTATTTAGCAAGAGCTGGAAAGTCAGTTGTAATCCTTGAAGCTAATGCTGAAATAGGCGGAGCGACACAAAGCGTTCAAGCATTTGATGGCTTTGATGCGCATTTGTCACGATACTCATATTTGGTTTCGCTATTGCCAGATGCAATCGTGGCTGACCTTGGCCTGTCCTTTGAGTGCATATCCCGCGATGTATCTAGCTACACCCCGTACGATGACAAAGGTTTATATGTATCAAGGCAATGGGATGAAAAAACAGCGCAATCATTTAATCAGCTAGATCCAACAGGCCACGAAGCAGCAGCATGGCAACAGTTTTATGGTGAAGTGGCAGAGTTTGCTCAAAAAATTGCACCAACGCTGCTGCAGCCTTTAAAGACTAGAAGCGAATTGAAAGAACACATCGATCTGCCTAAAACCTGGGATTACTTGATCGAACGCCCAATTGGGGAAGAAATCGATAAACGTTTCAACAATGATCTAGTTAAAGGTGTTGTCCTAACTGATGCGCTAATCGGAACATTTTCATCTGCCTATGATTTGCAAGCAAATATTTGTTTCTTGTATCACTTAATGGGCAACGGAACAGGCGAATGGAAAGTTCCTGTTGGGGGAATGGGAGCACTTGTAAAAGAGTTAGTAAGAGTTGCATCTGAATCAGGTGTTGAAATCAAAGTGAGTTCAAAAGTTAATTCAGTGGTTAGTGATACATCAGGAGTCGCTGTTAGAACCGAATCCGGTGATGTCTATCAATCTGATTACTTGTTATCTAATGCCGCTCCTGCCGTATTGGCTAAACTTCGTGGCAAAGCACAGCCACAATCACTTGATGGTTCGCAGATGAAAATCAATATCTTGCTAAAGCGTTTACCTAAATTGAAATCTGGAATAGACCCACGGCTTGCCTTTGCCGGCACATTCCATGCTAATGAAAGCTTTTCGCAGTTTGAAGATACATTTAAGGATGCGCAAGCAGGTGTGATGCCAGCCAAAATGCCTATTGAAATGTACTGTCACACCTTGTCTGATCCCTCGATTTTAGGTGCAGATTTACAGGCAGCTGGATATCAGACGTTAACTTTATTTGGATTGCATACACCAGCTTCATTATTTGATGCAGACAATGATGCAGCACGTGAAGTAGCTCTTGCTTCAGCGTTAGCTTCGATTAATGAGTATTTGGCTGAACCCATCGAAGATGTGATTGCAGCGATCGAAGTTAAAACACCGTTGGATATTGAAGAGGCGATCGCCCTGCCCAGGGGCAATATTTTTCATAAGGACTTATCGATGCCCTTCCGTGAGGATGGATCCGCTCCTTCATGGGGCGTAGAAACAGATGACCCACGCATCTTCATCTGCGGCGCAGGGGCAATTCGTGGCGGGGGAGTAAGCGGAATTCCTGGTCATAATGCGGCCATGGCTGTACTCGCAAACAAATAAACTCTAGAAACAATTAGACTTATCAAATGAGTCTTCACCCAGAAACATCTGCGATCACAGCTGGTCGACCGGATGCAGCACCTGATGCTCCACTCAATCCTCCAATAATTTTATCTTCCACTTATCACGCCGGTGGTCCTGTTGGTTATGGACGTTATGGCAATGAAAGTTGGAGCGCACTGGAAGCAGCAATTGGTGAATTAGAAGGTGGAAAAACAGTTTCATTTTCATCAGGCATGGCTGCAGTAAGTGCGGTGTTTTCAATTTTGCCAGTTGGTGCACCAGTAGTTGCATCAAATCAGGGTTACAGCGGCGTTATGGGATTGCTCAATCAATTACATTCAACGGGGCGCCTAGAAGTTCGTTTTGTAGAGATAAGAAAAACTGATGAAGTAATTGCAGCCATGAATGGTGCAGCACTTGTTTGGTTGGAATCTCCAACAAACCCATGCTTAGATGTTGCAGATTTGCCTACGCTAATTTCAGGGGCCAAAAAGTTAGGTATTGGCGTTGCAGTTGATAACACCTTTGCAACTCCTCTTGTGCAAAAACCTTTAACAATGGGTGCAGATATCGTTATGCATTCTGTTACTAAGTTTTTAGCAGGCCACAGTGATGTTGTTTTGGGTTCCTTATCAACTAATGATGAAGCCCTCTATAAAAGGTTAGAAGAGTCCCGACGATTCAATGGTTCAATTCCAGGTCCATTTGAAGCATGGCTAGCATTGCGCGGAATCAGATCTTTTCCTATCCGCTTTAGAGCAGCTGAGAGCAATGCAAAAGAGTTAGTGGCTCGCTTGTCGCAACACCCAAAGATTACAAAGGTTAGATACCCAGATTTTGGCGCAGTTATTTCCTTTGAAGTAGATGGAACAGCTGAAGATGCCCAAAAGGTCTGTGAATCGTCACAGCTAATCACTCATGCAACAAGTCTTGGTGGGATCGAATCATTGTGGGAACGCCGCCGCCGTTGGGCAGGTGAAAGTCATTCAGTGCCCGAACAATTGATTCGTCTGTCAGTTGGATGCGAGCACGTTGATGATTTGTGGGCAGACATTCAGCAGGCGTTAACCGTCCTATAAGGAAATATTTGCGAAAAGCGAGTATTTTTGTCCTATGGTAAAAGTGTTTCGTCGAGTATTCGCAGCTGTGACTGTTGCAGTCTTGGCTTTTCGCGCCGTCGGTTCATTTCTTTCATGGGTAGAACACCAAGAAGATTCTGTTGCAGATACCTGGGTCGATGAAGATGAATTTGAAGATGCCTGATTTCGAATATATCCCTGGAAGTTGCAATATTGGAAAAGGTGAAATTCGCCGTAGGCAAATGGTTGCAGTACTGGGCTTGTTTTTCTCAATCTCAACTCTTTTGACCTTTAACACAGTTGATGCGCCCACTTCTATTCGTTTAGGAATTTTCTTTCCTTTGATGGTTGCCTCAGTTGGCTTTGTTCAATCGCGCAGTAAGTTTTGCTTAGCCTACGGATTTGCCGGAACCTTCAATATTGGCAAATTAGGTGATATCAAGAAAGTGACAAGCAAAGAAGATCGACAAGCTGACCGAGTGACAGCACTAAAAATTCTGGGTAAATCTTTTTTACTCGCATCCATAGCGACAGCGGTGGTCTTAGTACTACCCTTCTAAGTATGAAGATTCTAATTCATACCCGTCACGCAGATTTAGCAGAAGATTTCAAATCAATTGCAGAAGAAAAACTCAC
>JBILJK010000033.1:0-8809 GCA_044377285.1 Candidatus Planktophila sp. | reverse complement strand
ATAACGAGCCATTTATTCTCTTCCTTCCTTAAACTCGACGTGGTTTCGGTGGGCGGCAGCCATTGTGTGGAGCTGGAGTTACATCAGAGATGGCTCCAACTTCTAGGCCTGCTGCTTGCAATGAACGGATTGCAGTTTCGCGACCAGAACCTGGTCCCTTTACAAATACATCAACCTTCTTGAGGCCATGCTCCTGTGCGCGACGAGCTGCTGCTTCTGCTGCAAGCTGTGCTGCGAATGGAGTTGACTTACGTGAGCCCTTGTAACCAACCTGGCCAGATGATGACCATGAAATTACAGCGCCGGTTGGATCGGTAATAGAAATAATTGTGTTGTTGAAAGTGCTCTTAATGAACGCTTTACCAACAGCAATATTCTTCTTTTCCTTCTTACGGATCTTAACTTTGCCCTTAGCTGCCGGAGCAGTCTTAGTCTTAGGAGCGGCCATTACTTAGTCACCTTCTTCTTACCTGCAATTGCCTTACGAGGTCCCTTACGTGTGCGCGCATTTGTATGTGTGCGCTGACCACGAACAGGTAGTCCCTTGCGGTGACGAATACCTTGGTAGCTCTGGATTTCAACCTTGCGACGAATGTCGCCAGAAATTTCACGACGAAGGTCACCTTCGATTTTGAAGTTTGCTTCGATGTATTCGCGAAGCTTTGCTAGATCTGACTCTTGCAAATCCTTAACGCGAATATCTGGACTAATGCCAGTTGCTGCTAATGTCTTTTGTGAACGGGTAAGACCCATTCCAAAGATGTAAGTGAGTGCGACTTCCAAACGCTTTTCGCGCGGAAGATCTACACCGACGAGACGTGCCATGTATCTACCTATCTATATCTGGAGGTCCTCCGCATTACACCTCATTGTTTTAAATGAGCCCCGGCCTACCAGTCCAGGAGTCTTCGGTAATTTCTTACAGAAGTCGTAATACGAGTTTGTTAGTGCTTGTTTATCCTTGACGTTGCTTGTGACGCAGGTTTTCGCAAATGACCATGACGCGACCCTTGCGGCGAATGACTTTGCACTTATCGCAAATCTTCTTAACGCTTGGATTAACCTTCATGTCTATTGCTCCCCTTGTTACTTGTAACGATAAATAATTCGACCCTTTGTTAGGTCGTACGGACTCATTTCCACGATCACACGATCGGCAGGAAGAATACGAATGTAGTTCTTTCGCATCTTGCCGCTTATGTGAGCAAGGACTTTGTGTCCGTTAGTTAGCTCCACACGAAACATTGCGTTAGGTAAAGCCTCAGCTACGGTGCCTTCCATTTCGATTGCACCATCTTTACTAGCCAAGCTGTACCTACATTTCTGTTTTAAGCGTGAAACAAGCGAACTCGTAGTTTAGGGGGCAGGCTCAAATAAGGGAAATCGGCCTATTCGAACTACATTGTTGTAATTCAGGCCACAGATCAATTGCGTTTTACGCTGAAAATTGAGGTTGCAAGCAGTGCGGCAAGGGCAATAAAAACCGCCCCTGCCCCAGATGCTGCTGCAAGAGTTCCGGCAACAGCTGGAACCAAAAACTGCCCAAATCGATTACCCATCAAGCGGGCTGAAACCGCCAAGGCTCGTTCGGAGCTTTCAGTCTTTTGCGAAACAAGTGACATGGTTAGAGGTTGGCCAACGCCTAATGAAAATCCTGCAACAAAGACAATTGCTCCTAATGTGATTGGCGTATGGGCAAATGCCATTGCAACACAGCAAAGTGTTGAAATTATGGTGCTCCACCACAGCAATTGGAATGTACTAAAGCGATTGCTGAGGCGTCCCAAAAACAAGCGTGACATCATCGTTGTGCCGGCGCGAATAGCCAAGATTGCACCGATTGCATACGGCGAAAAGTTATTTTCGGTTCCAAACAAGGGCAAGAAAACAACCAGCACATCTGCAACCGATGAGATAGCTAGTGAGATATAAATTGCCGCCATAATCCCGGGACGCTTTACAAGCTTTGCGGCTGCTCTGATTGTACCTTCGGAGTTTTGCTTTCCTTCTACCGTTGGTTTTTCATTTCGCCATCTAATGACTGGCACAAGAGCAATAATCGTTAGAACTACGCCAAGCAAAAAAGCATTTGAAGTTGACTTTGGTAATGTCCCATTTGAGCCAGCAACGATAGATGCAATGATCGGTCCAAGCATGTGCCCCACGGATGCACTAAAGGTGTAGTAGCCAAAGTATCTGTCATAACTTTCACGCGGCGCACGTAGCGCCACCATCGATTGACCACCAACCATGCACGCCAAGTGAGCTATTCCAGCAGCTCCAGTTGCAATTGCCAAAGTTATAAGTGAATCAGAAAAAATTAACGCTACAGATGTCACCATCATGGCCACAGTTCCATAAATTACAAACTTTGCTTCACCTAACTTGCCGACCCAAGATCCAAACTGCAGCGCAAGCAATACTGGAAACAACGCATACAAAGAAGCAATCAAACCAACTTGAGCTGCATTTGCATCTAGTTCGATCGCACGATACGTAATCATCGGGCGAAGCACATAAATCGTTGCTTGCGTCAGGGTGGATGAAAGTAGAAGCGGCTTAGCCCACGGCAAAAGCTTTTCGGCGGTCATTTACTTTTTATTTGCAAGCTTCTTCTTAAAATTCCAAACAAGCGGCCCGATAATCACCATTATTAGGATGAAATAAAGGATTTTCGACAGTGATGTCGCATACAAAGCGCTTACATCACCAGAACTGATTTGCAAGGCCCGTCGCATCTGCAGCTCTGCCATTGGTCCCAAAATAAGGCCAATAATTAGCGGAGTAATTGGAACTCCAAAACGACGAAAAGCGAAACCAATTATTCCAACGCCCAATGCAATCCACAAATCAAATATTGCATTATTTGCAACATAAGCACCCATCAGGGCAAAGCAAGTAATGCCTGAGAATAAATATGGGCGAGGAATCTTGAGTAATTGAACCCATACCCGAACAAATGGAAGGTTGAGTAGGAGCAAAAGAGTGTTACCGATAAACAAAGAGGCAATGAGCGTCCAGACAATATCTGGATTTGTTACGAATAGTAGAGGTCCCGGTTGAATGTTGTACGACTGAAAAGCAACCAAAACTACCGCTGCAGTTGCAGATGTAGGCAGGCCAAGAGCAAGAAGTGGTACCAGTGCGCCAGCAGCATTTGCATTGTTTGCAGCTTCCGGACCTGCAACACCTTCTATTGCGCCTTTGCCAAACTCATCCTTATTCTTCGAAAGTTTTTTCTCAGCCGCATAACTCAAGAAAGTTGGAATTTCTGAACCACCGGCAGGAATTACTCCAAGCGGGAATCCAATCGCTGTTCCGCGGAGCCATGGTCGCCAAGAGCGTTTCCAATCTTGGCGGGTCATTAATGCTTTCCCCTTCATGGGGATAATGCTCCAGCCAGTATTTTTCGCACGTCCTGCGATGTAAAGTGCTTCTCCAATTGCAAACAGAGAAACAATAACTGTCACTGTTTCAATGCCATCAATCGCTTGAAGATTGCCAAATGTTAAACGAACCGCCCCAGATTGCAGATCTGATCCCACTAATCCAAGTGCCAGTCCAACTCCCAGGGAAGCAAGACCTCGTAACATGGAACTTCCTAAGAGTGTTCCTACGGTCGTAAAAGCAATAAGCATTAAGGCAAAGTAATCAGCCGCTGTTACCGCAATTGCCCAACCAGCAAGGGAAGGCGCAGCAAAAGCCAGAATTAAAGTTGCGATGGTTCCCGCGATAAATGAACCTATTGCAGCTGTTGCCAGCGCTGCCCCAGCACGGCCGCGCTTGGCCATCTGGTGGCCTTCGAGTGCGGTGATTACAGATCCAGATTCTCCTGGAGTGTTTAAAAGAATAGAGGTTGTAGAACCACCGTACATAGCGCCGTAGTAAATGGCAGCAAACATAATCAATGCAGATGCTGGGCTAACTGTGTAGGTAATTGGCAAAAGTAGTGCAATTGCTAATGCTGGGCCAATGCCGGGTAGAACACCCACTAGCGTGCCAAGAATTGTTCCAAGTAAGCCAAACATTAAGTTAGTAAGAGTTAATGCGCCCGCAAAACCACTGAGCAAGGATTCGATATTGCTCATTAGATTCCTCCCAGAATTCCAGAAGGAAGGTTCACATTCAAACCTCGCGTAAAGCTAAAGTAAACAATTGCAGAAAAGATTATTGAGATGATCAAATTTTTGACTACATTTTTTGCGCCGAATGCAAATGAAACACCAAAAAAGGCGACTGTTGAGGCAACGATAAAACCTGCTCGCTCGATCAGCAGTGGATACGTAGTCATTGAGGCTGCCACCATTAGTAAAGTTTTGAAATCAGTTTTATCAATAATGTCACCGAACTCGGTGCCTTCTGGCTGACCCAGATTTCCGCGGAGGATCTGCGCAATAATTCCAAGTGAAACAAATATTAAGAAACCTGAAACAAGGTAAGGGAAAATTTGAGGACCTATGGTGCCCGACGCTGGGGGGACCAACATGTTTTTGGTATCAAAAAAAACGACAATACCAAGAATCAAGAGAGAGCCCGCAAATGCGAGCTCTCCCTTGATATCTTTTTTATTCAACTGATTTATGCCAGGCCAAGTGAAACTAGCGTGGCGGTAATGTCTTTCTTCTGGTCAGCTAAGAATGAAACAAAATCTTTACCGTAGAGGCTCAGGTTCTGCCAATCCTTTGCAGCGAGAGTTGTCTTCCACGCTGTACCTGCGCGTGTTATATCAACAACCTTCATCCAGTTAAGGCGTTCTGCATCTGTAAGTGAAGATGAGGCACTAACTCCGCGCCAGTTACCAAATACAAATGAAATTCCTTGCTGTGTAAGGGTTTTGCCCTTAATTGAAGCAAGTGGCTTTGCTGATGAAAGTGCGAGTACACGCAATGTTCCAGCCTTGACCTGTGCTGTGAATTCAGATGTACCTGATACTCCAGCCACAGTTTGCTTGCTTAGTACAGAAGTAATTACTTCTCCACCACCACTGTAAGGAATGTAATTCATATCAGTTGCTTTCATTCCATTTTTTTCAACCAATAGACCCATAAACACATGGTCAACAGTTCCCTTTGATCCACCAGCGATTGGCAGCTTAGGGTTTGCCTTTAGGTCATCAAGTAACTGATTGATAGTGCGGTATTTTGAATTAGCAGGGACAACGATTGCTTCCCATTCACGCATCAAACCGGCTACAGATGCAGAGTTTTCAAGTTTCAATGCTGACTTTGTAGATGCAATTCCTGCAACCATTGCAAAGCCATTGATGAATGAGACATCGCTGCGTGACTTTTGGTCTTGGAAATATCCAAGTCCAACAGTTCCTGAACCACCTGACTTATAAGAAACTGTGTAATCTGAAAGCATTCCTTCAGCCTTCATTGCATCAGCAAATGCGATAGCAGTTGTTCCATAACCGCCGCCAACGCCAGAAGCGGCAACCCACTCAAGTTTTGTTAGTGGCTTAACATCTTTGTACCACCACTTTGTTTGACCCTGGTATGAACCTGTTGGAACAACCATGCATGTTAGGTCTGAACCTTCAACTCCACGCTTTGCAGCGGTTCCAGATTTTTTGCCAATTACTCCAGGTAGACAGTCGTCTCCGACAGTTGCCTTTGTTGGGGGCTTAACAGCCGCTTGGGCTGGCAATGTTGTGCTTGCCAAAACAGCAACTGCAGTTGCTGCAACAGCAAAACGAATAAAAGAGTTTTTTCTCATCGATGAGTTCTCCGTGTTTTCTTGCCCTCGAGGGTGAGGGATAGGGAGAAAGTATTAGATTTTTGGGCAATAAGTAAGTGTTTGGGGTATCAAAAAGGTAACAAATTTGTGAAAATTACAGCAGCGTAGAGATCTCAACACCAAGCCTAGATAGTTCTTTTTTGCCGCCATCTAAGGCTGTTAAAACAAAGGGTTTTCCATCTGGCATCACAGCATATGTATGTTCAAAATGTGACCCACGCGACTTATCAGCAGAAACAACTGTCCAATCATCGCCTAAGACCTTAGTGCGGGCTGAGCCACGAGTAATCATGGGTTCAATCGCCAACACAAATCCAGGAACAATTTCTGGACCATTGCCAGGTTTACCAAAATTTAGAACATGCGGTTCTTGGTGCATCTCTGTGCCGATTCCATGGCCACCATACTCTTGCAAAATTCCATAGCTGCCTTGAGATTTTGTGTACTCCTCAATTGCATGGCCAATATCAGAAAGCTTTGCACCATTCTTACCGGCTGCTATCCCCCGCCACATTGATTCTTCACATACATCCATCATCTTTTGATCTTCGGGATCAATCTTTCCAACCCCAACTGAAAATGCTGCATCCCCATGCCAGCCTTCGATGATCGCACCGCAATCAACGGATACAACATCACCATCATTGATTACGCGATCACCCGGAATTCCGTGAACAATTTCATCATTAACAGATACGCAGATTGTTGCCGGAAAACCGTGATACCCCTTGAAATTAGATGTTGCACCATTACGTTTGATGACAGCTTCTGCAACAGCATCTAGCGCACTAGTCATCATCCCTGGCTTAATTACTTCACGTATGGCCTTATGAATTTCGGCAACAACTAAACCAGCTTTGCGCATAGTCTTAATTTGTTCTTCGGTTTTAATCTGAATTGCCATGGGTACAACCTTACTGTGCGACGCGGCTTAGGGCCGAAATTGCATGCGCTGTAATATCTTCAATGTTTCCGACCGCGCTAACTGAGATCAAAAGGCCTTCGTTGCGATAGAAAGAGATGATTGGTGCTGTTTGTTCTGCATATACTTCAAGGCGGCGCTTGATAACATCTTCCTTGTCATCTTCGCGCTTTTCAACCTCTGCACGATGAAGCAAACGTGCAATGATTTCTTCATCTGCAAGCGAAAACTCTAAAACTGCTTGTAAAGGTGTCTTTTTATCAGCCAAAATCGCTCGAAGTACTTCTGCTTGGGCGACATTGCGTGGAAAACCATCCAGGATGAAACCATTAGCAGCATCGTCATGGGTCAGACGATCTTTCACCATGTCATTTGTTACGGAATCCGGAACTAACTCTCCGCGATCCATAAATCCTTTTGCTTGAATTCCTAGTTCGGTCCCTGCTTTTAAATTTGCACGGAAAATGTCACCCGTAGAAATATGTGGGATTGAAAAGTGCGCTGCAAGGAATTGTGCTTGTGTTCCCTTACCGGCACCTGGTGGACCTACCAGGACAAGACGCATTTACTTAAGGAATCCCTCGTACGAACGCTGCTGTAGCTGAGATTCGATCTGCTTTGCAGTGTCTAGACCAACACCGACAACGATCAAGATCGCAGTTCCACCGAATGGGAAGTTTTGAGTTGCACCAAATAGAACAAGCGCGCCGATTGGAATTACTGCAACAAGTGCCAAGTACATAGAACCCGGAGCTGTAATGCGCGAAAGAACGTACTGAAGGTAATCAGATGTTGGCTTTCCGGCACGGATACCAGGCACAAAACCGCCGTACTTCTTCATGTTATCTGCAACCTCATCTGGGTTGAAGGTAATTGCAACATAGAAGTAGGTAAAGAAAACAATTAATGTTGCATAGGTCAAAACATAAATAATGTTGTCACCGTTTACAAAGTTACGACTAATCCATACCGCCCATGGCGCTGTGCTATTTGTGAAGTTAACAATTAGCGACGGAATATAGAGCAATGATGAAGCGAAAATTACTGGGATAACACCAGCCTGGTTTACCTTGATTGGAATGTAAGTGCTTGTTCCACCGTAGGCCTGGCGACCAACCATGCGCTTTGCATATTGAACCGGAATACGTCGTTGAGCTTGCTCAACAAAGACAACCGCGGCCACAATCAAAACACCTACCGCCAAAATAAAGATGAATGCGAACAATCCCTTTTGCAATCTAATTGACCACAACTGGCTTGGGAATCCTGCTGCAATAGATGTAAAGATCAAGATAGACATACCGTTACCGACGCCGCGATCAGTGATTAATTCACCGAGCCACATAACTACTGAAGTTCCAGCGGTCATAACAACAATCATTGTGATGATGCGCTGCCATGATGTGTCAGGAATGATTGCAAGATTGCAACCTGCGATCAAACGACCTGGTGTACGAGCAACTGCGATCAAACCTGTTGATTGCAAGATTGCTAAACCAATTGTTAAGTAACGTGTGTACTGGGTCAGCTTGGCTGTTCCTGATTGACCTTCCTTTTTCAAGGATTCAAAGCGAGGAATTACAACGGTCAAAAGCTGCACAATGATTGAAGCGGTGATGTAAGGCATGATTCCCAATGCAAAGACAGAGAGCTGAATTAATGCTCCACCGCTAAACAAGTTAATCAAGCCAAACAATCCACCAGTTTGTGTCGTTGCCAAACACTCTTTTACATTTGTGTATGAAACACCAGGTGTTGGAACAACTGAACCAAAACGAAACAAAGCCATGATTGAGAGAGTGAAGAAGATCTTCTTTCGAAGCTCCGGTGTCTTAAAGGCCATACCAAATGCTGAAAGCATTGATCTTCTCCTCTTTCTCTCTAAACTACGTCGTTAAATTTGGTCTGATTAAAGAACGTTGGTCTTGCCGCCAGCTGCAGTAATCTTGTCTACAGCAGATGATGAGAATGCGTGTGCAGTAACACTCACCTTCACATCAATATCGCCATTTCCAAGCACCTTTACAGGCAAGCTATCGCGAACAGCACCCTTTGCAATCAAATCTGCAACAGTTACATCGCCACCCTTAGGGAATAGCGCATTAATTGTTGACACATTGACTGCCTGGTACTCAATGCGAGCTGGGT